>JAGZWV010000025.1 GCA_018378775.1 Collinsella sp.
CCTATGGCACTTCAACATCATTGTCGCAGCCCCGACCCGCGGTCACGAGCGGGGGCTCCTGTCTTTTTAGTGCCCTCGGATTGGGTCATAGTGTCTGTCTGCGCCAAAACATCGACGTTACCGTGGTCAAAACTAGTCGTTGGGGACGTCCTTAAATGACTAGTCGGTTAAGAACGTCCCCAACGACTAGTCGGATTGCTAGTTTGTGCGGGTTGTGGTTTTGGGAGCTGCGGGAATTTAAGATACTGTACAACTGTACGTTAAATCATCTTCGTAGTATATTGCTACCCGCAAAACTCAGCACCATTGTGCCGCGAGGCACTAAAGCGTCTACGTACAATGGTTGTCGATAGTACGATTCGATTCAACGACAGGATGGATGGTCCAAGCGTGAGTCTCGGCAGCAAACTATCCAACGCAAAGGTCTCCTTTGCGATATTTAAGCGCGACATTAAGCGACTGCTTATGAACCCCGTCGCCCTGGTGGTTACCCTGGGCGTGTGCGTCATTCCCTCGCTGTATGCCTGGTACAACATCGTTGCCAACTGGGATCCGTACGGAAATACCCAGGGCATTAAAATCGCCATCGCCAACAACGATCAGGGCACCCAGAACGACCTAGTGGGCGAGCTTAACGCAGGCGATAAGGTGGTCGACCAGCTCAAGGAGAACGACCAGCTTGGCTGGACCTTCGTCGACTCGGCGGCAGATGCCAAAGAGGGCGTCGAAAGTGGCGAATACTATGCTGCCATCGTGATTCCCAAGAACTTCTCCGACAATCTCGTCTCGATGCTCGACGGCAATTACCATCAGCCCAAGCTCACCTATTACGTCAACGAAAAAAAGAGCGCCATTGCGCCCAAGGTCACCGATACCGGTGCCAACACCATCGAGGAGCAGATCAACTCGGAGTTTGTCTCCACGGTGGGCGAGACCGTCGCGGGCATTGCCAAAGATGCTGGCATCGACCTTAAAGACAAGGCAACCCAGACCCAGGATTCGCTGGCGGGCTCGGTGTCCGAGGCGTCTGATACCCTGGGCGAAGTACGCGATTCCATCGGCGACATGAACACCGCCATCGACAAGACGAGCAACTCGATTGCTTCGGCCGATGCTGCGCTGGCGGGCCTGCAGGGGCAGGCGCCTTCGCTAACGCAGGCAATCGCACAGGGTAATGATCTGCTGGGCGAAGCTCGCACCACGGCTGGCAAGTCCATCACCTCGCTCTCCAAGGCACTTTCGGAGGGCAGCATCGTGCTGAGTAAGACATCGGCTTCTGCGAACGCTGCGATTGGCAAACTCACCGGTACGGTTACGTCCACGACCACTCGAATCGACAACTCGCTCGAATCCCTTCAAGCGACGATTGACCACAACAGCGCTGTCATCGAGCGCCTGCAGATTCTCGCTAACGATACGTCGACGGGATCGGAGGACGCCGACGCGCTCATCGCATCGACCATCAATTCGCTTCGCGAGCAAAACCAGAAGTTGCAGAGCATCAAGGATGGCCTCTCTGCACAGTCGAGCGCCATGGCAAACGACGCTACGGCAATCTCAAGCGCGAGCAACGCACTCAACGCGGCAATTCAGACCGGTACGGCTAACCTCGGTCAGGCTCAGACCGATCTGGGACAGAACGCACTGCCGAAGGCTTCGAGTGCGCTTGACTCCTTTGCCGCCGTTTCGGGCGATTTGACCGGCATTGTATCGGGTATGACCCCCACGATAGCGAGCGCGCGCGGCACGCTGGCGCAGCTCGACGCCACGCTCAAGCAGACAAAGACCACGCTGTCTCAAACCGATGCCTCTCTTGCCAAGGTTCAGGACAAGCTCGCGACCGCCGCTAATGACATTGCGGCGCTGCAGACCTCTGAGTCTATGGGCGAGTTAGCCGACCTCATGGACGTCGACGTCAATGACGTGGCAGATTTCATGGCATCTCCGGTTGAGCTGACGTCCAAGTCAATCTATCCGGTCAAGAGCTTTGGCTCGGGCATCGCGCCCTTCTACACCAATCTGGCGCTGTGGGTAGGCGGCTATGTGCTCATCGCTATCTACAAGCTCGAGGTCGACCGCGAGGGCATCGGTAGCTTTACGGCGCGTCAGGGCTACTTTGGCCGCTGGCTGCTGATGGTGATCCTGGGTGCGTTCCAGGCCATCATCGTTACGGTGGGCGATTTGGTGATTGGCGTGCAGTGCGTCAACCCGCTGCTCTTTGTGCTGGGCGGCATCGCTATCTCGTTCACCTACGTCAACATCATCTATGCGCTGTCCACCACGTTTAAGCATATCGGCAAGGCTATCGGTGTCATTCTCGTTATCGTGCAGATTCCGGGTTCGTCGGGCATGTATCCCATCGAGATGATGCCCGGCTTCTTCCGGTGGCTGCACCCGCTGCTGCCCTTCACCTATGGCATCAACCTGCTGCGCGAGACCGTCGGTGGCATGTATTCGTTCAACTACCTGTTCAACCTGTGCATCCTGGGCGTGTTCCTTATCGTGGCGCTCTTTATCGGCCTGCAGCTGCGCCCGTTGCTGCTCAACCTCAACCTGCTCTTTGATAAGCAGCTTTCCACGACGGGCCTCATGATTTGCGAGTCCAACGACCTGCCGCGCCAGCGCTATTCGCTGCGCACGGCCATGCGCGTCATGCTCGATTCGGATTCGTACCGTCGCGAGCTGCTCGATCATGCCGTGGCGTTTGAGCATCGTTACCCGTACTACATCAAGGGCGGTTTTGCCGCCGTGGTAGGCGTGCAGGTTCTGCTCTTTGTGCTTTCGACGGTGCTCGATATCGACAATAACGGCAAGATCATCCTGCTCGTTATCTGGATCATTTCGGTTATCGCCATCTGTGGCTGGCTCATCAACATCGAGTACATCCGTGCGAGCCTCAATACCCAGATGCGTATCTCGGCGCTTTCGGACGAGGACCTTCGCCGCGAGATGCGCGAGCACACGGCTGCCATCCCTGCTGCCCGTCGCATGTTTGGTCTCAACGCCAGCGAGCGGGGCACCAAGGACAGCGAACAGCTCACGAGCCGTCTGCCGCATATCGGTGCGCATCGTAAGGTTCAAGATGTCGACGACGTTGACAACGTAAGCGGAAACGACGGGGACACCACCCCGCTTGGCAAGCACTCTAAAGGAGGTGAGGCATAAATGAAAAACATCCTGCACCTGTTTAAGCGCGATGTCCAAAACGTGTCTCGCTCCGTGATCGGCATGATTGTTGTGATGGGCCTCATTATCGTGCCGTGCCTGTACGCGTGGTTTAACATCGCCGGCAGCTGGGATCCCTACGGCAATACTGGCAACCTTAAGATCGCCGTGGTCAACACCGACGAGGGCTACGAGAGCGATCTGATTCCCGTCGAGGTCAACGTGGGCGAAAACGTAACCGCCACTCTGCGCGGCAACGAGAACTTCGACTGGGTCGTACTCAGCGACCGCGATAAGGCGATTGAGGGCGTTAAGTCGGGCGCGTACTACGCTGCCGTCGTTATCCCTAAAACGTTTAGCGCCGACATGATGACGCTTTTCTCGACTGAGGTGAAGCACGCTGATATCGAGTTCTACGAGAACCAGAAGGCCAATGCCATCGCGCAGATCGTGACCGAGAAAGGCTCGAGCGCCGTCCAGAGTCAGGTCAACGAGACCTTTACCAAGACCATTACGAGCATCGGTCTTAAAACCGTGTCCAGCCTGCTCGACTATATGAGCACCGACCAGGTGAGCAACTTTATCGCCAATCTGTCCTCTACGCTGGGCGATTCGGTCCAGGACCTGCAGGACATTCAGACCAGCGCAACGTCGCTGGCGGGCGTTTTGAGCTCCACGTCCGATTCGCTGACGTCGGCGGGCGGTATGCTCAAGCAGACGGGCACCGTCGATGAGTCGACGAAGCAGCTGATGGAGCACGCCAAGAGCGGCATCAATGATTCCAAGGAAGCGCTCAAGGCCGCCAACGATGCCGTTGACGCGGCGATTGACGGAAGCGCGGGCTCGTTCGACAACGTGTCCGCCGAGCTTGCGAAGGCATTCGATGCCGCGAATCAGCATGTTGACCTTACGGTGTCTCAGCTCAATGAAGCCGCAGCGGCGCTCAATACGCGTGCTGACGATATCGATGCGATGGCCGATCAGCTCCGCAACCTTGCCGACCAGGTGAAGGATGACAAGCTCAAAGACGGCCTCAAGTCCGCTGCGACGTCGCTGGGCAGAATTGCCGTGGAGTACCGCAACAATGCGAAGGACCTGACGGCGACCGCAAAGTCCCTTTCGGACAGCATGGCGGAGGCCAACAACTCGCGTGCCGAGGTCGACCAGGCCATCGCCGATGCCAAGGCGGGTATCTCGGGTGCCAAGTCCGACTACGATTCTACGTTCTCGGTTATGGCCAAGGAGCTCAAGAAGACCATTTCGGGCGTTCTGGATTCCCTGAACGGTATCTCGGGTGACTTGGATAGCGCCGTGAGCGGTCTGACCGACGCCTCTGGTTCGCTCGCGAAGGGTCTCTCCAAGGCTGCAAAGCTCGTCAACAAGGCTTCCGATCAGCTGGGCGAGGCGTCGGACAAGATCAGTGCCTTTAAGGACGAGCTTGATAGCGCTCTGATCTCGGGTGACCTGGCCACGATCAAGACGATGATCGGCAACGACCCCGAGGGTCTGGCCGTGTCGCTTTCCGGTCCCGTCGCGCTCGACCGCAAACCGGTCTATCCGATCCGCAACTACGGCTCGGCCATGGCGCCGTTCTATACGATTTTGTCGCTGTGGGTGGGCTCGATTGTTCTGGCGGCCATGATGAAGGTCTCGGTTGACGATGAGCTTATCAACGAGCTCATTCCCGTGCGCCTGCACGAGATCTACCTGGGCCGTTATCTGTTCTTTGGCGGTCTGGCCTTGCTGCAGGCGACGCTCGTGTGCGCGGGCGACATTCTGTTCTTTGGCATCCAGTGCGACAACCCGTTGCAGTTTGTGCTGGCGGGCTGGGTCGCGAGTCTCGTGTTCTCCAATATCGTCTACACGCTTACGGTTTCGTTTGGCGATATCGGCAAGGCCCTCGCTGTCGTGCTGCTGGTCATGCAGGTCGGCGGTTCGGGCGGTACGTTCCCCATCGAGATGACCGGTCCCGTGTTCCAGGCGATCTATCCGTTCCTGCCGTTTACCCACGGCATCAACGCCATGCACGCCGCCATGGCCGGTGCCTACCATATGGAGTACTGGGTTGAGCTGGGTATTCTGGCGAGCTATCTGATTCCGTCGCTGGCCCTGGGCGTCGTCTTCCGCCGCCCGGTTATCAAAGCTAACGACTGGATCATCGAAAAGCTGGAATCAACAAAGCTAATTTAGTGCGGCAACGTTAACGCTGACGCAGCACTAATGCCAGCGAGCGAGCCGCATTTGCGCCAAGGTGACGTGAAATGAAAGGGCGCTGACCTTCTGGTCGCGCCCTTGAAATTGAACGTCAGATTGGCGTGAATGCGGCTCGCGCAGCGTCGGCCGGTCCGCCGTTCGGCAGAACGGCGGAATAAAACTATTTCACGTCACCTTGCTCGCTTGGGGCCGTTTTCGCTGACGTTGACGGAACATCGAGGTTCACTTTGCCGACGCTTTAGCGGGCTGGATTGCACGGGCTGCTTGGTTATTGCTACAGTAGCGGGGCGTGCCGGGGGTCCGGTGCGTCCCGTTTTTATTTGACCATGAGGCGGCACGCAGCCTTACGCGTGCGGACACCACGCCCAGTTTGAGTGTGAGGATGTTCCATGGCCCAATACGCTGCCAACGAAATCGAAAACTTGTCCGATAGCCCTGTTGCTCGCGAGGACCTAGGCGCGGGCGGCACCTCCCGCGGCGCCGGCGCTCGCTCGCCGCTGTTCTGGAAAGTTCTGCTGCTTTCGGTGGCGATTATCTGGGGCTACTCCTTTACCACTATGAAGGACGCACTCGGCACCATTCCGGTGTTCGCGCTGCTCTATGTACGTTTTCTGCCCGCAGCGTTGGTCATGTTTGCCGTCTTCCACAAGCGCATCATCGCGCACCTCAACGCTCGCAACCTGATCGTTGGCCTGAGTATGGGCGTGCTCATGTGGGCGGCCTATGCGTTGCAGACGGTCGGTCTGGCACATACTACGGCGGGCAAGAATGCTTTTTTGACGGGCACGTATTGCATCCTTGTGCCGTTCGCGAGCTATTTCCTGAGCGGCGAAAAGCTCACGCGCTACAACTTGGGTGCCGCGCTGCTGTGCCTAGCGGGCATTGGCCTCGTCGCACTCGATAGCGTTGAATTCAACATTGGCGACGTCATTACGCTGGCGGGTGCGGCCTTTTTCGCCATCCAGATGGCGGTGACTGCCAAGTACGGTCGCAAAATGGACATCAACGTCATCACGTTTTGGATGTTTGTGGGCAACGGCGTGCTGAGCCTGGCAACGTCGCTGCTATTCGAGACGCAAGCGCCTCTGTCCGTGTGGACGCCGAGCTTTATCGGTGCGATGGCGTTTCTCTCGGTGGGCTGCACATGCGCGGCTCTGCTCATCCAAAACGTCGGCCTGGCGCATGTCCCGGCCTCGACGGGCTCGCTGCTCCTTTCGATGGAGTCGCCTTCGGGTGTGCTGTTCTCGGTGCTGCTGATGGGGGAGGCGCTCACCTCGCGCCTGCTCGCCGGCTTCGTGCTTATCTTCCTGTCGATTATCTTGAGCGAGACTCACTTCGATTTTTTGCGTCGAAAGCCGCGCCCGCAATTGTAAACAACTTGTTGCGCCGCCCTCCCGGGGCGGCATTTTTTATGCCTCGCCCTTAAAGTAGTACCTTGCACTTTACGCTATCAAAGTGCTTGCTGCAAAAACGATACTGGAGGGCATCTATGGCACCAGCTTTGCCCGATCTTCAACCGCAATCAGCGCCCAAGGCCACCGCAGCGGCGCAGACCGCTATCGGTGACGGCCTTGTTGCAGAAGCTCAGGCTTTTGCAGACGAGCTCGCTGCGTGGCGACACGATTTACACCAGATGCCCGAGCTGGGTAATAGCCTCCCGCAGACCTCTGCGTATATCCAAGCACGCCTGACCGAGATGGACATCCCATTTGCCACGCTCGTCGATGGTTCCTGCGTTGTGGGCCTTGTCGGCGCCGGTGCCGCCGCGGCCCAAGGCAATGGCGTCTGCACGAATGAGCAGGCCGGTACGGTCATCATGCTTCGTGGCGATATGGACGCCCTGCCCGTTGCCGAGGAGTCGGGCGAGCCCTTTGCATCCACCAACGGCTGCATGCACGCTTGCGGTCACGATATGCACGCGACGGCGCTGCTTGGTGCGGCTCGTATGCTCAAAGCGCGCGAGGCAGAGCTTGTTGATGCCAACGCCACGGTTAAGTTGCTGTTCCAGCCGGGCGAGGAAACCTTTGAGGGTGCCCGCGCCGCCATCGCCGACGGTCTGCTGCAGAACCCGCGTCCTCAGGTCGCCTTTGCCATGCATGTCAATAGCCAGTCGCCGCTTGGCCTGGTGCTTTACGGCAGTCCGGCGCTCTCGGGCGTGTACGGTTTTCGCATCACGCTTCAAGGCAAGGGCGGCCATGGCTCGAGCCCCGAGATTTGCATCGACCCCATCACGGCCGGCGTGCATGTGCATCTGGCACTTCAGGAGCTCATCTCCCGCGAGGTGCCGGCGGCCAAGGAGGTCGTGCTTACTGTGGGTAAGTTCGCCGGCGGTCAGGCCGCAAATGTCATTCCCGACACTTGTGTGCTCGAGGGGACGCTGCGTGGCTTCGATGTCGAGCTCATGGCTCATCTCAAGGAACGTATTGCCGAGGTCGTCAACGGCGTGGCCGCAACGTATCGCACGCCGGCGACTATCGAGACGCTCTCGGATGTTCCCCCGCTCGTACTCGATGACGACATGACCCAGGCGTCGCTTGGCTACGTGGGCGCGGTGCTGCCCAAGGCCGCCTTCCTGCCGCTGTTCCACGCCATGGCGAGCGAGGATTTCGCGCTGATCTCGAGCGAGATCCCGAGTGCGTACTTTACCGTGGGCGCTGCTGTGACCGATACGGGCGAGCACTTTGCTCAGCATCATCCCAAGGCACGTTTTAGCGATGCCGAGCTGCCACTTGGCGCTGCGGCTTACACGGCGGTCGCTTTGGGCTATATCGCCGACCACCGGTAGCACCCAATCTTGCTACTCGTTTGTTTAAAAAAAGGAACAGTATGTCCCAGCAACGTAAGTTCTTCCCCGGTTGGCTCGTGGTGGCCTCCGGCTTTGTGATCATGGCCACGTGTTACACGATTTTCGTTAACTGCATGAGCCTGTTTCAGCCGCTCATCGTCAGCGACCTCGGGATCACGCTTACGCAGTACAACATCTCCAATGCCATCTCCACCGTGGTGAGCGTTATCGGCTCACTTGTCATTGGCCATGTTGCCGATAAAGTAAGCGGCCGCGTTTTGGGTTCCCCTCACTGTAATCGCCACCTCTGCCGTTCTTGCCGGCATGAGCTTTGTCGGTAAGCTATGGCAGGTCTACGTGCTCTTTTCTGTTCGCTCCGTTCTGTCCGTGGCTGCCCTGGAAGCCGAATGGATGCTCGTACCATCATTCGGTTTCCAAGGCGGCCACGGGCCTACGAAATGATCCGTTTTCCTCCGTCCCCAACAGATCACGTGATCCGAAGGGGACGGAGGAAAGCGGATCACAAACAGCGGCGGCGCGTCTGGCCGAACGAGCCCCCATACCCTCGTTCGGTCAGACGCGCCGCCGCGTTTTGTTTTTGTGCCGTATAATGACCACTACCTATGACGCGATACAAAAGAAAGGTGTTTGCCCATGCAGGCACAGAAGGCGGAGGGAACCCGCGACCTTATCGGCGCCGAGATGCGCGCCTGGCAAAAGATGCAGCAGATTGCGGCCGGCGTGTTCGAGCCGTTTGGTTTTAAACCCATCGAGACGCCCGCGATCGAGCAGGTGGACGTGTTTGTTCACGGTATCGGCCAGTCGACCGACGTCGTGCGCAAGGAGATGTTCCGCGTGTTTAGCGGCGCCAACCTGGAGCGCGTCTTTACCGAGGGTACCGATACCAAGCTCAAGCCCAAGCAGCGCCTGGCCCTTCGTCCCGAGGGCACAGCCGGTGTGGTGCGCGCCGTCGTGGAGAACAACCTGGTGCCCCAGGGCTCCACGCCGTTTAAGGCTTATTACGCCGAGGCCATGTTCCGCGGCGAGCGTCCTCAGAAGGGTCGCCTGCGCCAGTTCCACCAGGTGGGCATCGAGTGGCTCGGCGCTCCCGATCCGGCTGCCGACGCCGAGTGCATCATCATGCTCATGGAGTTCTACAAACGCCTGGGCTTCGATTTGTCCAAGCTCCGTCTGCTCATTAACTCGATGGGCGACGCTCAGTGCCGTCCGGCTTACCGCGAGCAAGTCAAGCAGTTTATCCTCGATCACGCAGACGAGATGTGCGATGAGTGCCGCGAGCGCGCCGAGCTCAACCCGCTGCGTGCCTTTGACTGCAAGAACGACCACTGCCGCGAGATCATGGCCGAGGCTCCGCTGATGGGTGACAACCTGTGCGATGAGTGCCGCGAGCACTACGAGCAAGTCAAGCGCTATCTGGATGCCGCCGGTATCGAGTATGTCGAGGATCCCACCTTGGTGCGCGGCCTGGACTACTACACCCGTACTGTCTTTGAGGTCGAGGCCCCTGGCGCCGGCGTCGGCTCCATCGGCGGCGGCGGCCGCTACGATGGTCTCGTCGAGCTCGAGGGCGGCAAGCCCACGGCAGGCGTCGGCTTCGCCGTCGGTTTTGAGCGCGCCCTGCTGGCCCTGCAGGCCTTTGGCAGCGACCTGGGTGCCGAGGAGGTCCCGTGCGTCTACGTCGCCAATGCCGGCAAGGAGCTGCGTCAGAACGTCTTTACCATTACGCAGCAGCTTCGCGCCGCAGGGATTGTGACCGAGGCCGACTATCAGGGCCGTTCGCTCAAGGCCCAGTTTAAGCAGGCCGATAAGGTAGGCGCCAAGCTCATCCTGGTCCTGGGCGGCGACGAGCTTGCCGCCGGCAAGGTCAAGGTGCGCGACATGCAGAGCCATGACGAGGTTCTCGTCGATCTGGCCAACGTCGTCGAGGCGGTTCGCGAGCGTCTGTAGCGCATGATTTTTGAGCTGCGGACCCGCTAACATGTCCTGCTCGCGACGAGCTATTGTTACGGGGGTGTTTCGCATTTATGCGGAATGCCCTCGCTTGCATATGCCGCCCACCGAGAAATACGACCATTTGGGGCAAAAACCCTTGCAATGCAGAAAATACTTTTGTGTGGTAAAGCGCAATCAGTGTCGAAAGTATTTCTCAAGCGCCTATAATGAATACCACATGTTACGTGCATAGAAGGAGGAATGGGAGGAAACGTGGCTGAGAACCTAAGCAACCAGTCTGTACCCGAAGCCGCGGCGCGCGTCGCTGCCGTGGTCAACCGCCTCGTTAACCGAATCGGCTCGAATGCCGAGTCCAGGGAGCGTCTCGCCGAGATCGAGATCCCCGAGGAGCTGCGCGATAATCTGGCGCTGTTCCTGCGCCTGGAACGTCGTGTGCTTAGCGAGTATGATCCCGAGATCGCGGACCTGTTCGACAAGATTTTGACAGCCGAGATTGTGGTCAATGCTGGCAACCCCGGTAGCCGCGCTGCCGACGAGTCCGTTGACGAACAGGGCGTGCCCACTGCCGACGAGCCCACCGCCGTGGCGTTTCGCGAAGTCGTCGATTTGATTGACAGCCTGCCGCTTGATAAGCAGCAGGTCATCGTTCGCGCCTTTACGAGCTTCTTCCACTTGGCAAACCTGTCGGAGGAGAACTACCGTGTGGCGCAGCTGCGCGAGCGCGAGGCCGGCGCATCGACCGATACCGAGGTCGATCCCGCCAACGAACTCACCGTCGCCTATCACCAGTTGGTAAACGAGATGGGCGTCGAGGGTGCCAATGAGCTGCTCGGCAAGCTCGAGTTCCACCCTGTCTTTACCGCACATCCCACCGAGGCCCGTCGTAAGGCCGTCGAGGGCAAGATTCGCCGTATCTCCAACCTGCTGGAGGAGCGTCCGCGTTTGGGCGGCTCCGACCTGGTGGAGAACGAGCGCCATATGCTGCAGGAGATCGACGCCCTGGTGCGTACGAGCCCCATCGCGCTCAAGAAGCCCACGCCGGTCGAGGAAGCCGATACCATCATCGACATCTTCGATAACACGCTGTTCGACGTTATCCCCGTCATCTACCGTCGTTTTGACGACTGGGTGCTGGGCGACAAGGCCGGTACCGTGCCGCCGCTGTGCCCGGCGTTCTTCCATCCCGGCAGCTGGATCGGCTCCGACCGCGACGGCAACCCCAACGTCACCGCCAAGGTGAGCCGCGAAGTCGCCGCCAAGTACTTCACTCACATGGTGCTCAAGCTCGAGGACAAGTGCCGCCGCATCGGCCACAACCTCACGCTCGAGGCCACCTACAGCAAGCCTTCTGCCGAGCTCATTAACCTGTGGAACCATCAGGTCGAGATGAGCCCTCGTTACACGGCCCGCGCCGAGCTGATCTCCGAGCACGAGCCGCATCGCGCCGTCATGCTCGTCATGGCCGACCGCCTGAACGCCACCGTGCGCCGCATCACCGACACCATGTACCACAGCGCCGACGAGTTCCTGGATGACCTGCGCGTCGTCCAGCGTTCGCTTGCTGCCTGCGGTGCCGTCCGTGCCGCCTACGGTCCGGTCCAAACCATCATCTGGCAGGTCGAGTCCTTCGGCTTCCATATGGTCGAGATGGAGTTCCGTCAGCACTCCGTGGTGCACGCCCGCGCCCTCAAGGATATCCACGATAACGGTATCCATGGTGACCTGCAGCCCATGACGCGCGAGGTCATCGACACCTTCCGTGCCATCGGTTCCATCCAAAAGCGCTACGGCAAGAAGATGGCACACCGCTACATCATCTCGTTTACCAAGAGTGCCCAGCATGTGGCCGACGTCTTTGAGCTGGCCCACCTGTCCTTCGCACACGAGGAAGACGTTCCCGAGCTCGACGTGATCCCGCTGTTCGAGCAGCTCGAGGACCTCGAGGGTTGCGTTGACGTGCTCGACCAGATGCTTACGCTGCCCGTGGTGCAAAAGCGCCTTGCCCAGACCAACCGCCGCATGGAGGTCATGCTGGGCTATTCCGACTCTTCCAAGGATGCCGGTCCTACCACGGCCATGCTCGCGCTGCACTCCGCGCAGGAGCGCATCGCCAAGTGGGCAGAGAAGAACGATATCGACCTGGTGCTCATGCACGGTCGCGGCGGTGCCGTGGGCCGTGGCGGCGGCCCGGCCAACAAGGCCGTGCTGGCGCAGCCCAAGGGTTCGGTCAACTGCTTCTTTAAGCTCACCGAGCAGGGCGAAGTCATCTTTGCCCGTTACGGCAACCGCACACTGGCTCAGCGCCATGTTGAGTCCGTTGCCGCCGCAACGCTTTTGCAGTCGGCCCCGAGTGTCGAGAAGACCAACACCGAGACCACGCAGAAGTTCTGGGATATGGCCGAGAAGCTCAACACTGCAAGCCACGAACGCTATCTGGACCTGCTGAACACCGAGGACTTTACACCGTGGTTCTCGACCGTGACGCCGCTGACCGAGGTCGGTCTGCTGCCGATCGGCTCGCGTCCCGCCAAGCGCGGTCTGGGCGCCAAGTCGCTCGATGACCTGCGTACCATCCCGTGGATCTTCAGCTGGAGCCAGGCGCGCATTAACCTGGCCGCTTGGTACGGTCTGGGCACCGCCTGCGAGCAGCTTGGCGATCTTGACCAGCTCAAGGCTGCCTACCAGGAGTGGCCGTTCTTCCGCACCTTTATCGACAACATCGAGATGTCGATCGCCAAGACCGACCAGCGCATCGCCAAGATGTATCTGCACCTGGGCGACCGCCAGGATCTGTCCGAGAAGGTCTTTACCGAGATGCAGCTCACGCGTAAGTGGGTCCTTGCCATCGTCGGTGACGAGTGGCCGCTGCAGCGCCGTCGCGTGCTCGGCTGCGCCGTCCGTGTACGTAACCCCTACGTCGACGCCCTGTCCATCGCCCAGGTCCGCGCCCTTCGCGAGGTGCGTATGAACCAGGACGAGATGGCCGAGGAGAAGAAGGCCGAGTACATGAGCCTGATTCTTTCGACTGTGACCGGCGTCTCGGCAGGTTTGCAGAACACGGGGTAATCGATAGCCCTGTGGCTCTCACCGGGACCCGATGGGTTTCCCTCTGAATGCGTCCTCGCACTTGAAGCCCCCTTATCCTGCTCCTTCGGAGCTGCGGATAAGGGGGCTTCAGTGCGGAATGCATTCAGAGGGAAACCCATCGGGTCCCTTCGTCCTCGGTCTTCTGGGGTTAAAGCTAAAGGGAATAAGGCGCGCTTCGCGCATAGCGTGGAGTGCGGCGAGGGCTTCTTGCGTCCTGCGGAGTGTGCCTAAAAGTAAACTAATGGCGGGCCCTGCGATGTCCGGTCTTCGGCGGATTACTGGCTGGGGGAATTAATGGCGCGCTTCGCGCGTTTGGAAGGGGCTTCGTGCTGCGGAGTGCATTCAGAGGGAAACCCATCGGGTCCTTTCGTCCTCGGTTTACGGCGGATCAGCCGCTGGGTGAGGGTGGTGCTTGGGACGACGTGCAAAAAACGGAGTTTTCAGCAGCCAAAGATTGGTGCATAAGGCTATGGGTGACGTTCGCGGCCCCTGTTGATGCTTTTGCACGACGATTGGGCTTTGGCGATGTTCATATATGGCTGGTTTCTCGCCGCATGCTATCCAGATGGGACGAGTCATGAGGACTATCTACCTTTTGAAAGACTTTTGACACCAAAATCTTATCCCGCGATGCTGAATACTCGCAAAAATGCACGCTCCGGAGGGTACCACCCTGTTAGGGCTAGAAATCCATGCGCCATTTTATGCAATTAATTAACGCATTTATGCAAAATGGCTTACGTGCGTACGTCTCGGGCTAGATGTTTGCCTCGGCGCTGCGTAAATCATCCTGTCTATAGTGTCTTTGACAGGCGGCCGCGGTCCCCTTTGGGGTCGCGGCCGTTTTATTGTGGGTCAAATATGAACGTTGTGTTAATGAGTCGGTGGACGGTGGTGTTTTTCGGTGAGCGGCGTATCCTTCCAACGGTTTATCTAGTGTGTCAGTTGAAAGGAAGAGGGCGCTCGTCATTGTTTGAATGTGAACTACCGTTTGACCACAAGACGTTGCATCTGGAGCTCGAGGATAAGAATTTCGCGGGTGTGATGGAAGGTCATCAGAACGAGTTTAAGACCACGAAATCGCAGGAAGAGCTGGTAGAGGAGTCGCTTGCCAACCCTTATGGTTCGCCTTCGCTCGAGGAGCTTTGTGCTGGCAAGAAGGATATCGTCATCATTAGCTCCGATCATACGCGTCCCGTTCCCTCGCGTGTGACGATGCCTATTCTGCTGCATCACATCCATTCCGCTGCACCCGAGGCTCGAGTGCGTATTTTGGTTGCTACGGGTATGCACCGTCCGTCGACGCACGAGGAACTCGTCAACAAGTATGGCGAGGAGATTGTTGCCAACGAGGAAATTGTTATGCACGTCGCGACTGACGACAGCATGATGAAAAAGATTGGCACCCTGCCTTCTGGTGGCGAGTGCATCATCAACAAGATTGCCGCCGATTGTGATCTGCTGCTTGCCGAGGGCTTTATTGAGCCGCACTTCTTTGCCGGTTTCTCTGGTAGCCGCAAGTCCGTCTTGCCTGGCATCGCCAGCTACAAGACCATCATGTACAACCACAACGGTCAGTTTGTGAACGATTCCCATTCGCGTGCCGGCAACCTGTGCCACAACCACGTGAGCGAGGACATGTTTGCCGCTGCCGAGATGGCTCACCTTGCCTTTGTGCTCAACGTGGTGCTCAACGGCAAGCACGAGGTCATCGGCTCCTTTGCCGGCGACATCCACAAGGCGCACGAGGCTGGCTGCGAGTTCGTGAAGAGCCTTGCCGGTGTTGAGCCCGTCGAGTGCGAGATTGCCATTACCACCAACGGCGGCTACCCGCTCGACCAGAACATCTATCAGGCCGTGAAGGGCATGTGCTCTGCAGAGGCCACACTTCCCGAGGGCGGCGTGATCATCGATGTCGCCGGTTGTGCCGACGGTCACGGTGGCGAGGGCTTCTATCACAACATCGCCGACAATGATCCGGCAGAGTTTGAGCGCGCCTGCATCGACCGTCCTAAGGACGAGACCCTGCCCGACCAGTGGACGAGCCAGATCTTTGCCCGCATCCTGGCGCATCACCCTGTGATCATGGTTACCGACCTGTGCGATCACCAGATGATCAAGGATATGCACATGACGCCGGTTAACACCCTTGATGAGGCGCTCAAGCTCGCCTTTGAGATGAAGGGTGCCGATGCCAAGGTGGCCGTCATTCCCGATGGCCTGGGCGTTGTCGTCGCACGGCACTAGTACGCGGCCTAAACGAATCGTTTATAACCGACAAGAAAGATAAGGTTTTATGCTTACCAAACTCCTCTGCGAATTCGGCGCAACGGCCCTCATGATCATCTTTGGCGTGGGCGTGCACTGCGATACCGTGCTTAAGGGCACCAAGTATCAGGGCTCCGGCCACATGTTTGCCATCACCACCTGGTCTTTTGGCATCTCGGTCGCCTTGTTTATCTTTGGCGGCGCCGTGTGCATGAACCCCGCCATGGTGCTTGCCCAGTGCATCGTGGGCCTGGTGCCGTGGAGCAGCTGTATCCCCTTCATGATTGCCGATATGCTCGGCGGCTTTGTGGGCGCTGTGATCGCGTGGTTGATGTATGCCGATGAGTTCAAGGCTTCCGACGGCGTCGTCGACCCTATTGCCCAGCGCAACATCTTCTCGACCAACCCCACCACCGAGGGCACCAACTATGCCCGCAACTTCTTCTGCGAGGCTATCTGCACCTTTGTGTTCATCAGCGCCATCCTGGCTACCGCTAGCCGTGCCGGCGAGAACGTTTTGATGCTCGCTATCTGCGTCGGTCTGATCGTTTGGGCCGTTGGCATGGGCATGGGCGGCATCACCGGCTTCGCCATGAACCAGGCTCGTGACCTTGGTCCTCGCATGGCCTATCAGGTGCTGCCGATCAAGAACAAGGCCGACAACAACTGGAAGTACGGCCTGCTCGTTCCTGGCATTGCTCCGTTTGTCGGTGCCGCTCTGGCCGCACTGTTTGTGCACGGTTTCTTGGGCATGTTCTAGTCCAAGACTACATAGTTGTTCGCCGTCCGCATGGGGTAACTTCCCAGCGCGTCCTCGGACATGCAAAAAGGCTCGCTGCGCACTTTGTGCGGCGAGCCTTTTTGCGTCCTGCGGAGTGCGCTGGGAAGTTACCCCATGCGGACGGCTGCGGGGTCTTTGTTGCGTTCGTACAAGCAACCCAACATATATATCTGAATTTGGATGGGAGGGGCTTGTTGCTGTTGGGGGGCATTGAAGCGCGAGTGGCACTTTGGGATGCGTGGCGGCCTGGGTTGGGGCGATGCTTTAGGTTGAGCCTCTTACTTAGTTGAAGAGGGGTTTTATGGCTGATAGGTAGTCTTTGGCTACTTCGGCCTTATCTGCTTGGAAGTTGTGCCAGGCCCACCATTGGACCATTCCTACGAAGCTTGAGGCTATGTGGTGTAGTAGGAAGCTGCGGTCCATGGTGCCGGCGGGGCCGTTTGGGTCGGTAGGGACGGTTTCGGCTGCTCGTGACATGATGGTCTTGCGTAAGCAGTCGGCGAAGACGCGGGAGCCGGCGCCGGCTACGAGGGCTCGAACGCCCTGGCGGCGCTCCCAGAGGTTGTTGAGGATATGCTCGACCTGCACGAGTGGGTCGTCGAGCGGTGTGCCATCGTCGTCGAGGGCGTGGGTACAGATGTCGCTCACGAGCTCGGACAGTAGGTCGTCTTTGCTCTTAAAGAGGCCGTAGAATGTCGCGCGGCCTACGTGAGCGCGCGCGATGATGTCGCCGACGGTAATCTTGCCGTAGTCCACTTCGCGTAGCAGCTCGGAGAACGCCGCAACGATGGCAGCGCGGCTTTTTTCTTTGCGGGCATCCATGGCTATGCATCCACGTGAACGAGCAGACAACGGAGCGTGCCGGAGCAACCCTCGTAGGGGCGCTTACCGGCGCCGTAGCCGACGGCCTCGATGCGGTAGCGGGCCGGTAGGTGCTCGGACGTGCGCAGTGCGGCGACGATGGCGGCGCCCGTGGGCGTCACGAGCTCGCCGGCGACCGGTGCGGGCGTGAGGGCGATATTGCCTGCTTGGCATAGGTTGACGACGGCGGGCACCGGGATGGGCATAAGGCCGTGGGCACAGTGGATGGTGCCGTGACCCTCGGAGAGCGACTCGACGACAATGTCCTCGATACCCAGGTCATCGAGACAGATGGCGACCGAGCAGATGTCGACGATGGAGTCGATGGCGCCTACCTCGTGGAACATGACGGTCTCGGGCGTTTTGCCGTGGGCCTTGGCCTCGGCGGCGGCGAGCGCGGTAAAGATGGCGAGCGCGCGGCGCTTGGCGCCATCGCTTAACTGCGAGCCATCGATGATGGCGGCGACATCCGCCAAAGAACGATGGTGATGGTGGTGGGCGTGATGATGGCCCTCGTGGCCATGGCCGTGGGTCTCATGATCATGCTCATGGCAGTGCTCGTGCTCGCCATGGCCATGATGGTGGTGCTCGTGTTCATGTGTGTGCTCGGCAGCTGCTTCGTTGCCGTAGAGCCAGGCCATGTCGTGGTCGTGGTTCTCGAGCTCCTCTGCCAGCTGAACGTCAAAGTCGCAGGCGTCGATGCCATGCTTGTTTGCGCGTGTAACGGCAATCTCAAAGCCGCCGACCGGAAGCGTGGCGAGCTGCTCGCGCAGGTGCTCCTCGCTGGCGCCCAGGTCGAGCAGGGCCGCGACAGTCATGTCGCCGCTGATGCCCGAGGTGCCGTCGATGATAAGCGTATGTTGATGATTGGACATGAAATGCTCCTTAACGGGTGCGGGGTGTGCCGGCGCTCAGATGATTGATAAGACTTGCCTGGTAGGCGGCGCCAAAGCCGTTATCGATATTGACGACCGATACGCCGCTGGCGCAGGAGTTGAGCATGGCGAGTAGCGCGGCTACGCCACCAAAACTTGCGCCGTAGCCCACACTGGTGGGAACGGCGATGACCGGACAGCTTACCAGGCCGCCGACAACGCTCGCCAGTGCGCCCTCCATGCCGGCGATGGCGATGACCACCTGTGCCTGAGCAAGTTCCTCGGCATGCGCGAGCAGGCGGTGCAGGCCGGCGACACCCACGTCGTAGAGGCGGTCGACCTCGTTGCCATAGAATTCGGCCGTCAACGCGGCTTCCTCGGCGACGGGCAGGTCGCTCGTGCCGGCGCAGGCGACGACGATGCGTCCGTTGCCGGTAGGGGAGGGCTTGCCGCCCACGAGGGCGAGCTGTGCGTCCGGGACATATCCCAGGTCGATGCCGTTGTCGAGGAGCTCCGAGGTACGGGCTGCTTTTTCGGCATCCAGGCGCGTGACCAGGATGCGCTCCTGGCCGGCATCGCGCAGCGCCTCGATAATGGCGGCAATTTGCTCGGCGGTTTTACCGGCGCCGTAGACAACCTCGCCGGCTCCCTGGCGTACCCCGCGTGAAAGATCGAGCTGTGCAAAACCCAGATCGGCGGTCGGCGCCGTCTGGATGCGCGTGAGGGCGACTGCCGGGGCGACTGCTCCGTCGGCAACATCGCTCAGCAATTGCTCAAGATCTCGCTTATCCATATATGTTCCCTTCGACGGTGCAAAGTCTAGCACTCAAGGGCAAGTTTCCGAACACTAAGACAAAATTGTTCGGAAACTATAGGACAGACTGATTCAATTGTTAAACGGATCGGCTAGTCACGCAGGATGATGTCCATGGCGAGCATCAGGTTGCGCTCATCGATGGCAAACGGGGCGGCTTCGCGCGTCTTGGGCTTGGCACAAAACGCGATGCCCGTGCCCGCGGCCTGAATCATGGGGATGTCGTTGGCGCCGTCGCCGATCGCGACGGTATGGGCCATGTCGACACCGCACTCGACTGCCCAATCCAGCATCTGGATGAGTTTGGACTCCTTGGTCACAATGTCGGCCGCCAGCTTACCCGTGAGCTTGCCGTCCACGACTTCCAGGCGGTTGGCCAGGCAAAAATCGATGCCCGCAGCGGCCACGATCTTATCGGCGACCTCGTGGAAGCCGCCGCTCACCACGCCGACCTTCCAGCCCTTGCTGTGTGCCGAGCGCACAAGCTCCAACGCGCCGGGGGTAAACGTCACGCGCTCAAAGGTGCGCTCGAACACACTCTCGTCCAAGCCGGCAAGCAGCCCAACGCGCTCCTCGAGCGCCTGCTTAAAGTCCAGTTCGCCGCGCATGGCGCGCTCAGTGATCTTCGCCACTTGCTCGCCTACGCCGGCCTCCTCGCCCAACAGGTCGATGACCTCCTGGTTGATGAGCGTGGAGTCGATATCCATAACGATGAGGCGTGCAGTCATGGCGGGCCTTTCCGAGTGCAGTTGTATTGGGGCACATTGTCGCACGTGGCGCGCGTCGGCAGACACTGCGACGCATCAATTGTTTCGTCTCCGTCAAGTCTTTGGGCAGGAGCTACTTTTCCGCGGCACATCGACACAGGTGCGATAAGATAGAACGCCATGTCTGGCTGCGCGGTTTACGCAGGCTGGGCAAATCTGTACGACGCCGCCCGGAACGACACGGGGCGGCACAGATCCATAAAGGAGGATCACTGGTATGAGCCAGACCCGTCCCATCGACGAGCATTCCATGCACACCCGTACCTGCGGCGAGCTTCGCCGCGAGAACGTGGGCGAAGAGGTCACCCTCACCGGTTGGGTGAGCCGTCGCCGCGATCACGGCGGCCTTATTTTCTGCGACCTTCGCGACCGCGAGGGCATCACGCAGCTCACCTTCGACCCCGAGCACTCCGACGGCGACGCCTTTAAGATTGCCGAGACCATGCGTCCCGAGTGGCCCATCAAGATCCACGGCGTCGTGCGCTCCCGTGGCGAGGAGACCACCAACGCCAAGCTCGCGACCGGCGAGATCGAGGTCCTGACCGACCACGCCGAGGTGCTCAACACGTCCGTCACCCCGCCGTTCCAGATCGAGGACGGCATCGAGACCAGCGAGGACACCCGTCTGCGCTATCGCTATCTGGACCTCCGTCGTCCCGAGATGATGGCAAACCTCAAGCTGCGCTCCGACTTTACCTTTGCCATTCGCGAGGCGCTGCACAACCGTGAGTTCATGGAGGTCGAGACGCCCTCCCTGTTCAAGTCCACGCCCGAGGGCGCCCGCGACTTCATCGTCCCCAGCCGCATCCAGCCGGGCAACTTCTACGCTCTGCCGCAGTCCCCGCAGCTTCTGAAGCAGCTGCTCATGGTCGGTGGCGTCGAGCGCTACTACCAGGTTGCCAAGTGCTTCCGCGACGAGGACCTGCGTGCCGACCGTCAGCCAGAGTTCACCCAGGTCGATATCGAGATGTCTTTCGTGGACCAGAACGATGTCATGAGCGCGCTCGAGGAGGTTCTTGCCGATGCCTTCGGCCGCATGGGCGTCGAGATGCCCACGCCGCTGCGTCGCATGGACTACTGGGAGGCCATGGACACCTATGGCTCCGACAAGCCCGATACCCGCTATGGCATGCACCTGGTCGACCTGACCGACATCTTTGCCAACTCCAAGTTCAAGGTCTTTGCGACTGCCGCAAACGAGGAGGGCTCTGTCGTCAAGGCCATCAACGCCAAGGGTGCCGGTGCCTGGGCACGTGCCAAGATCGATAAGCTCGCCGGCGTGGCCTCCACGTTTGGCGCCAAGGGCCTGGCTTGGATCGCTTTCCGCGAGGACGGCTCTATCAACAGCCCCATCGTCAAGTTCTTCTCTGACGAGGAGATGGCGGCTCTGCGCGAGCGCATGGACGTCGAGCCCGGCGACCTTGTGATGTTCGCCGCCGGCCCGCGTCTGCTCTCTGACGAGATCCTGGGCGGCATGCGTTCTCACATGGCCAACGCACTCGAGATCAAGCGCGAGGGCCACGACTTCCTGTGGGTCGTCAACTTCCCGCTGTTCCACTGGGATGAGGACCGCAAGGCCTATGCAGCCGAGCATCAGCCCTTTACCCTGCCGACCGAGACCGACATCGCCAAGATCGAGGCTGACCCGTTGGCAGCCGGTTCCTGCACCTACGACTTTGTCATGGACGGCTTTGAGGCCGGCGGCGGCGGTATGCGTATCCACAACGCCGAGATGCAGATGTCCATGCTCAAGCTCCTGGGCTTTACCGAGGAGCGTGCCGAGTCGCAGTTCGGCTTCCTCATGGAGGCGCTCAAGTTTGGTGCACCCCCGATGGGTGGTTTTGCTCTGGGCCTGGACCGCGTGTGCATGCTGCTCACCGGCTCCGACTCCATCCGTGACGTCATGGCGTTCCCCAAGACGGCCAGCGGCTCCGACCTTATGTCGGGCGCTCCGAGTGCCGTTTCCGGCGCCCAGCTCAAGGACGTCAGCCTGCGCCTGATGTAGGCAAGCGGCTACATAGTGTCCGTAACGAGGGAAGGATGCGTGCCTTCCCTCGTTTTTTATGCGCCGAGGTTGCGCCGGTAACGTACAATAACTACCACGTGGCTGGGTTTGCCGGCCGAATGTGCGATGCCGCGGGAGGGGACATGGTCGAGTTTACAAAGACGATTAAAGATCCGTTGGGATTACATGCCCGCCCGGTTGCGCTGCTCTATGACATCATTGCCAAGCATCGTAGCGACGTGTCAGTCAGTATCGGCGATCGCCACACGGATGGCCGCGACGTTATAGGGCTCATGGCGCTCTGCGGCGAATGTGGCGAAGACGTCGTGTTCCGCGTTTCGGGCGTGGATGAGGCCTCCTGCGTCACGTCGATCAGAAACCTCTCGCTTTAACCTCAACAATGTGACAAAGGGGCAGTCCCCTCTGTTGCATAAATTGGTATCAATAGGCACTGCAAAGAGACGGTCTTTGCAGTGCCCTTTTGTTTCGTACAGGAAACTTTTTCGAAAACTGAATAGAGACCCTTTCCAAAAAGTTAACCACGTGCTAGTTTACTAAAGCGAACATAGACGTGGTTAACTTTTATCGCGTCGATGTTGAGGACGAACTGACGTTAGGAGCCACTCATGTCTTGTGGACCGCAGATGCCGGCCATGCCGCTTTCGATGGTAAAAGCGGGCGAAACCGTGCGCGTGTCTCGTGTAAAGGGCAATGAGGACATGAAGCACCACCTCAAGGACCTCGGCTTTGTCGAGGGCAGCGAAATCCACGTGGTGAGCTCGAGTGGCGCCAATATCATCGTCACGGTGCTGGGCGCACGCTTTGGCATCGATTCCAAGGTTGCCATGCACATCATGACCGTCGGTTAGTCCGCAGCATTTCATAAAAACCGAAAGGGGGACAAGAGGATGAAGACGTTGGGTGACGTTAAGGTGGGCGAGAGCTCCACCATCGTCAAGCTTCACGGTGAGGGTGCGCTTCGCCGCCACCTTATGGACTTGGGGCTCATCAAGGGCACTTCGTTCAAGGTCGTGAAGGTCGCGCCGCTCGGTGATCCGGTCGAGATCAACGTGCGCGGCTACGAGCTTTCCATCCGCAAGGAGGAGGCGGCCGTCGTCGAGGTCCAGTAAAGGCTTGCGACGTATATTTCTGCAGATAAAGTTAGGTTTTTCTAACTTAATGCAGCATCTTTGAAGCACATTATCCAGCCTGCGCGGAGAAAGCAGCGCAGGCACACAAGGAAGAAGGATTGAATGGCGGATTCTCAGATCCATGTCGCGCTGGCGGGTAACCCCAACTGCGGCAAGACCACGCTTTTCAACCTGATCACCGGCGCCAACGGCTACGTTGGCAACTGGCCCGGCGTCACGGTTGAGAAAAAGGAAGCCAAGCTCCTAAGCGACAAGAACGTTACCATCACGGACCTCCCTGGCATCTACTCGCTTTCCCCCTACAGCCCCGAGGAGCAATGCTCGCGCGATTACCTCATGAGCGGCGAGCCCGATGTTGTCGTCCAAGTTGTCGATGCCACCAACCTCGAGCGCAACCTGTACCTGGCGCTTCAGGTCATCGAGACCGGCCTGCCCGTGGTCGTTGCCCTCAACATGGCCGACTTGGTCGAGAAGAACGGCGACAAGATCGACACCGACAAGCTTTCCAAGAAGCTCGGCTGCCCGGTTATGATGATCTCCGCTCTTAAGAACAAGGGCATCACGGAGCTCTTCGAGCAGGTTAAGAAGTCCGCTGCTTCCAAGGGCCAGGTGCCGGAGCACAAGTTCGACTCCTCCATCGAGGACGTTCTGGACCACATCGAGAACAACCTGCCGGCAAGCGTCCCCGCCAACAAGCGCCGCTACTATGCCGTCAAGCTGTTCGAGCGCGATGCGGACGCCTGCAAGCTCATCAACCTCACCAAGGAGAAGGCCGCTCGCGTCGAAGAGCTGGTCGCTCAGTGCGAGCAGGACTGCGACGACGATGCCGAGTCCATCATCACCGGTGAGCGCTACGGCGTGATCGCCCACATCATCGACGAGTGCCTCACCAAGGCTCCGGCCAAGATGAGCACCTCCGAGAAGATCGACCGCGTGGTTACCAACCGTATTTTGGGCCTGCCGATCTTTGTGGTCATCATGTTCTGCGTGTACTACATCGCCGTCTCCACTCTGGGCGGCACGGTGACCGACTTCACCAACGACCAGCTCTTCGGTACCGACGGCTGGTATGTGCTCGGTCAGGGCCGCGATGCCTATGACGCAGCTGTCGAGGCTGCGGGTGACGCCGCTGATTCGGTTGACCCGGCGGAGTATGGCCCGTATGTTCCGGGTATCACCACCATGGCCCACGACGCACTTGTGGCGGGTGGCACCGAGGACGGTGGCCTGGTCGATTCGCTGGTCTGCGACGGCATCGTCGGCGGTATTGGCGCTATCATGGGCTTCGTCCCGCAGATGTTCCTGCTCTTTGTGATGCTGTCCTTCCTGGAGGACTGCGGCTACATGGCCCGCGTCGCCTTTATCATGGACCGCGTGTTCCGCCGCTTTGGCCTGTCCGGTAAGTCCTTTATCCCCATGCTCGTGACCTCGGGCTGCGGCGTTCCCGGCGTCATGGCCACCAAGACCATCGAGAGCGAGAAGGACCGCCGCATGACGGTCATGACCACCACGTTCATCCCCTGTGGCGCCAAGCTGCCGATCATCGCCCTGCTCATGGGTTCCATCATCGGCGATTCTTCCACCACCGCCGCGTGGATCAGCCCGCTCTTCTACTTCCTGGGCGTCTTTGCCGTCATCGCCTCGGGCCTCATGCTCAAGAAGACCAAACTCTTCGCCGGTCGCCCGACGCCGTTCGTTATGGAGCTTCCCGCCTACCACTTCCCGGCGATCCGTTCTTGGGCACTGCACGTGTGGGAGCGCTGCTGGGCCTTTATCAAGAAGGCCGGCACGATCATCTTCGCGTCCACCGTCGTCGTTTGGTTCCTCTCCAACTTTGGTAGCTATAACGGTTCCTTTGGCTACCTGCCCGCGATGGACGGCATCTCCGAGGAGTTCATGGACTGCTCCGTGCTTGCCATGCTCGGCAACCTGGTCTCCTGGATCTTCGCCCCGCTCGGCTTTAGCACCTGGCAGGCAACAGCGCTGTCCGTCTCGGGCCTTGTCGCCAAGGAGAACGTCGTCGCCACCGCCGGCTCACTGCTGTCCGTGGCTGATGCCGCCGAGACCGACCCGAGCCTGTGGACCGCGTTTGCCGGCATGTTCCCCACCATGGGCGCCTGCGTTGCCTTCGGCGCGTTCAACCTGCTGTGCGCTCCGTGCTTTGCTGCCATGGGTGCCATCCGCAACCAGATGGATTCCGGCAAGTGGTTCGCAATTGCCATCGGTTACGAGTGCATCTTCGCTTGGGTGATCGGCCTGTTCATCAACCAGTTCTACAACCTGCTTGTCCTTGGCCAGTTTGGTATCTGGACGGTTGTGGCCATTGTGCTGCTGGTTGCGATGCTCTTCCAGATTTTCCGTCCCATGCCTAAGTTTGCTTGGACGGACGAGGACGAGACCAACACTGCTTCTGCTGCCATCTCTGCCTAATCTTGCATCAAGGTAGCCCCTTTCCACGAGCCCGGGTGTCCCAGCGACACTCGGGCTTTTTGGTGGGGGAGATGTGGCGTTTCCGCAGATAAAACCGACCAAAATAAACCCGTCCCTTTTTGGTAGGTGGAGAATGGGGTAAAGTAAGTGGTGGTTAACTAGAGGAGGCTTGCTATGGCACCTATCGATATTGTTGTACTGGCTGTTATCGGTATTGCGTTTGTCGCGGTATGCGTGCGCATCTACCGCAAGGGCACCTGCGCCGACTGCGCTCAGGGTGGCGTTTGCACGGGGCATTGCTCCAACAAAAAGAC
>JAGZWV010000134.1 GCA_018378775.1 Collinsella sp.
GCACGTCCATAAAAAATGGTCCCATCCTCAAGATACAGGATGCAGGGACCGCAGGTGCCCTTGCTGGTTTTGGCCAGCATACGCTGGCAAAGCTCGCTGGGCGCGAAGGTGCGGGCGGCAGCGCCCGCGGTATGGTTGTTCGCCATAATTCTCCTTCCCGGTCTCACAGGACCGGCTTAAAGGTGTGTAGTTAGGCCTCGCGGTATTGTAACCGCAAGCATGCCTCATGGCGTTAATTTCATCGAAATGTTTACGAAATGATAATTATGACTTTCTATGCATAATGTTTTTTAATCCCCGTCCCAGAAAAATCATCCCGCGGGGCTTGTGGCTCACGCGGGATGATGGCGTCTTATTTTTTCTTGTCCTGCTCCAGCAGTTCGGACGGTGTGCGATCGGGCTTGCCGCCGCGGAAAATCTCGCGGCCATGCAGACGATGTTCCAGGTCACGTTCGTCCTTTTCCTCGTCAATCTTGGTCTGGCTCACCACCGGGTCCTCAATCAACGACGACACCGAGTTCACCTGCTTCTGAATGCGCTCGGCGATGGTGTCATCCATACTCACGATGCGCATCTTCCAGTCGATACTCGTGGCGTTGGATGAGCTCTTGGTCCACACGAACGTCAAAATGGCGCTCTGGTGGCCGCGCGCGGGGAACATGCCAAAGAAGGAATCGTGCTGAATGTTGCTATCCTCGTCGATATAGGCGTGAACGTTATACACCACGCGGTCGATCTTATCGTTGAGCAACGCGTTGGTCGCAAGCGCCGCGGCCTGAATCTGCCCGTTGGACAGCAGCTCGAGCTCGTTGGCAGACGATGTGTCCAACACCGTCACCTCGACCGTGCCCGTGCGTTCATCGGCTTCATCGACGGTAAAGTCGAGCGGGAACTGCGTAAAGCCGTTGCCCCATTCAAGTCCACCCTTGAGCGCGGTCGAAACGGTATCGACCGAAACGCTCTCGGACAGGTTGGCGGTATTCAGACGGCGCATCACGCCGTAGCCGATCTGCATGCCCACGATCAGCACCAAAATACCGATGACCACGGCCATCGCGGTCTTCGTAATGGTATGGCTCACCTGCGAGCCCGAAGGATCGTCCTCGGACAGCGGGTCGATATGTTTTGCCTGGCTCGCGCGGTCCTCGCTGCGCAGCTGCGCTAGCGCCGCTTTGTCACCGCGCTTGGCCGCGGCCTCCTTCTCACGCATGCGCTCAGTTCGCTTTTTGGCAAGCGTCGGATCCAAGACGCCGGATGCATCGATTTCGGAGAATAACTCCGTCACTTCTTCCGGAGTCAAAGGGTTCTTGTCAGCCATAAACTTCCTGTCATATCAATCAGTCGAGCTCGTGCGCACGCGCACCTTCGAACTGCATTCGATAGTAACGGGCATAGGTGCCGCCACGGGCGAGAAGCTCCTCGTGCGTGCCACGCTCCACAACGCGACCATGCTCAACGGTCGCAATCTCATCGGCATGCTTAATGGTAGAAAGGCGGTGGGCGATGATAATCGTGGTGCGGCCGCGTGCCAGCTCTTCGAGCGACGCCTGCACCGCCTCCTCGCTCTCGTTATCCAAAGCACTCGTCGCCTCGTCCAAAATCAGGATCTTGGGGTTCTTGAGAAACACGCGCGCGATGGCAACGCGCTGCTTCTGTCCGCCCGAAAGACGGCTGCCGCGCTCGCCCACGACCGTGTCATAGCCCTGTGGAAGCGACTCGATAAAGGCATCGATGTTGGCGCGACGGGCCGCCTCGGCGATCTCTTCCGCCGTAGCGCCCGGCTTGCCGTAGGCGATGTTCTCGCCAATCGTACCGTCAAACAGATAGACATCCTGCTGCACCAGGCCGATGGCGCGACGCAGGCTCTGCTGCGTCACATCACGCACGTCCTGGCCGTCGATGCTAATGGATCCGGCAGCCACGTCATAAAAGCGCGGCAACAGCGAACAGGTCGTGGACTTGCCACCGCCCGAAGGGCCAACCAAAGCGATGGTCTGCCCGGGCTTGATGGACAGATCCATATGGTCGATAACGGGACG
>JAGZWV010000135.1 GCA_018378775.1 Collinsella sp.
CTTTGCCACAGGACTCTTTGGCGGCGAGCAGGTCACCGTGCCCGATGTGCTGGGCAAGGACCAGCAGACTGCCGTCGAGCTGATCAAGGAAGCTGGCCTGGAGGTCGGCACCGTCGACCAGAGCTACAACGACGACGTCGACGAGGGCAAGGTTGTCGAGCAGACCCCCAACGGCAACGCCAAGAAGCCCAAGGGCACGCGCGTGAACCTGGTGGTCTCCAAGGGCCCCAAGCCCTCCGAGAAGGTTGAGGTTCCGCAGCTCGTTGGCCTGACCAAGGACCAGGCCGAGGCAGCGCTGGCAAGCGTTGGCCTTAAGGGCAGCGCTTCCGAGGAAGCCAACGAAGCCGAGGAAGGCCAGGTCTTTGAGCAGGGCACCGATGCCGGCAAAGAAGTCGAGAAGGGCACGACCATCTCGTACAAGGTCTCGAGCGGCCCGGATACCACCTCTGTTCCCGATCTGACTGACATGACCGAGTCCCAGGCGCGCAATGCGCTCGACATGGCCGGCTTTGGCGTTAACGTGAGTTATCAGGAGAACGACTCGGTTACCGAGGGCACGGTGATTAGCTGGAACCCCAGCGGCAAGCAGAAGCCCGGCGCCACGATTACCGTCGTCATTGCCAAGAAGTCCGGCAAGGCGAGCGTTCCGGGCAATCTGTACGGTAAGAGCATCTCTGCCGCCGTCACCGCGCTCAACAATGCCGGCTTCTACAACATCGCGTTCTGCGACCAGAACGGCAACCCCGTGAGCGGCAACGAAAACGCCACCGTCACGGGCGTCTCCCCCACCGGCAAGCAGTCCACCGACAGCACGATCACGTTGACGGTTTCGCTTTCTGGCTCCGATTCGGGCGACGATTCCGGCACGACTAACTAGTCGAGGACCCATCACCCGCAGCGGCTAGGGCCGCAAACATATTCGCTCAACGGCGCCCGCTTGCTCCCCCGCAAGCGGGCGCTTTATTTATCGACAGACCATGGCCCCTTAGCAACGCAAAGAGGCCCGCAAAAGCGAGCCTCCCAGGTGACAACAGAATATGTAATGCAGTAATTACTGGCCGCAGAACTTCACCATGATCTCGACCATGGACTCTTGCCTATGGACAAAATGTCCATAGGCAAGGAGATGAAAGAGTAAGGACAACGCCCTCTAAAAGAAGGCCGTATATGAAGATTGCATATCCCTTTTGCCTTCATATACTCAAGAAGCACCCCTCGAAGCGCTCCTGAGAGGCCCCCTTGGATGCAACCCAGGGGATCCAGATTCTGGTAGACATCGGCGCAGCAAAATCCTGCCGCGCAGGCACGAACGGACATCTTGACTCCTAACGCAATGCGGGGCGCCCCAAGACACCCCGCCACGACAAAAAACTAGTTCTCGTAGACCAGCGGGTGGCCCCAACTGCCCTCGATCTTGCAGGTCTCCGCCGCAAAACCGGCAGCGAAGTCCAAGCTCTCGCGAATCGCGGCCTCGCCGCACTCGCCGGCCTTCTTCTTGGAAAGATAGGTGACCAAAAACGCCGTCAGCAGTGAATCGCCGGCCGCCATAGCGTCTTTGAGCTCCTCGGGCGCCACGGGCTTGATGCCCTGCTCGTAGAAGTTTTCGCCGTCATAGGCGACGGAGCCCTTGCTCCCGCGCGATGCGCATACGATTTGAGGGCCAAGGGCCTTCACCCACTCGAGCTTCGCCTTGATATCCTCCAGGGAAGCGTCGCCCATGGACATAAAGGCGTACGTCACAAATGGCGCAATCTGCCCGAAGTACTCGTCGGTGGAGTCATCGGAGAAGTCGAAGCTGATAGGCACGCCGGCAGCCTTGATCTTGGGGAGCTCGCGCTCGGTGAAGCAGTAGTTGCCGCTGTGCACCAAATCGAAGCCGCTGACGTACTCGGCGGCGAAGCGGTCTATCACGTAGCGCATGTCGCCACGTATGCCGCCTTCATTGGAGCCCAGGAAGATACGGTCCCCGGTCTCGTCAACGGTCACGCGAGCGGCGCCGTTGACGCCCAGGACCTGCTGGCAGC
>JAGZWV010000136.1 GCA_018378775.1 Collinsella sp.
GCGTCACTGCTTTTTCGTGGGGCTGCTGGAGGATGCGGGTGTTTCGGCTGAGGTCGCGTCGCAAGAGGGCTGCCACATGGAGCACTGCCTGAGCGAGGAAAGCTTCGAGAAACTGAGGGCGATGCTGAACCGGGGCGAGGCGACGGGCCAAGCGGCGGAATCCTAACGAACCCCCAGTAGCGCGGAGTTCGCGCAAAGCGCGAACCAGCGACCGGGACCAGCGGTCCTTTCGGCCAAGTCCATTTCAGCAAAGGAACCCCGCCAGCAAGCGATGCCCAAGAACTGCCACCTACGTCACCGCAGGCCGGGGCCGGGTTTGGTTTTGAAAACACTCCACAGCGCGAGGCCCGCCTTTCCGTTGCTCCGCAGGAGCAGGAAAGACGGGCCTCATGCGCGAGGACGTTTTCAAAACCAAGCCCGGTCCCGGCCGGACAGCCCACGAACGCTACAGGTTCTTGACACCCATCGCGCGCATGGCATTCAGGATGGCGATAATCGCCACGCCTACGTCGCCGAACACGGCAAGCCACATGTTGGCGATGCCCAGTGCCGCAAGCACCAGAATCAGCAACTTAATACCCAGCGCAAAGATGATGTTCTGCCAGACAATCGCCATGGTCTTTCGTGCCACGCGGATCGCGCGGGAAATGTTGGACGGCTTGTCGTCCATGAGCACAACGTCGGCGGCCTCAATCGCGGCGTCGGAACCCATAGCGCCCATGGCAATGCCAACGTCCGCGCGGGTGAGCACGGGCGCATCGTTGATGCCGTCGCCGACAAAGGCGAGCTTGCCCTTGCCCGATTCGGCTGCCAGCAGCGCTTCAACACGCTCGACCTTGTCGCCCGGCAGCAGCTGTGCGTGGAACTCGTCGAGCCCCAGCCGCTTGGCCACCGCAGCAGCCACTTCCTCGCGGTCGCCCGTGAGCATGACGGTGCGCTTGACGCCGGCGGCGTGCAGGTCGCGGATCGTCTGCTCGGCATCGGCCTTTATGGTGTCGGCAATTACAATGTGGCCGGCATAGATGCCATCGACTAGCACGTGGAGGATGGTGCCGACGACCTCGCAATCGGGCGCTTCGACTCCGGCCGCGGCGAGCATCTTTGCGTTGCCAACGACGACGTGCTTGCCGTCGATGGTTGCCGTCACGCCATGGCCCGCGTCGTTGGTGGAGTCGCTTACGCGCTTGGGGTCGACCTCGCCCTGGTAGGCGACACGTATGGACTGCGCGATGGGGTGATCGGAGAACGACTCAGCAAGGGCTGCGACTTCGAGCAACGACTGCTCGGTATAGCCGGCCTCGGGGTGTACCGCGACCACCGAGAACGTGCCGTTGGTGAGGGTGCCCGTCTTGTCAAAGACGACGGTGTCCACGTCGGCGAGCGTCTCGAGGTAGTTAGAACCCTTGATGAGAACGCCCAGCTTGGACGCGCCGCCGATGCCGCCAAAGAAGCTCAGCGGCACGCTGATCACGAGCGCGCACGGGCAGCTGACGACCAGGAAGGTCAGGCCGCGCAGGATCCAGTCGGACCAGGCGCCGGTGACCAAGCCGCCGCCGAGCGCGAGTACCGCGGCAGCGCCGGTGACGGCGGGCGTGTAGATGCGGGCAAAGCGCGTGATGAAGTTCTCGGTGCGCGCCTTCTTTTCGCTGGCGTTTTCTACGAGCTCCAGGACGCGCGCGACGGTGGACTCGCCAAAGGGCTTGGTGGTGCGCACGTGGATGAGCCCCGTCATGTTGATGCAGCCGCTGATGATATCGTCGCCGGACTTGGCGGGGCGGGGGACTGACTCGCCCGTGAGCGCGGCGGTATCGAGCTGTGTCTCGCCCTCGACGATGACGCCGTCGATAGGCACGCGCTCGCCGGGCTTGACGACGATGACGGTGTCCACGGCGATGTCATCGGGGAAGACCTGCTCGAGTGTGCCGTCGGGTTGCTCGACGTTGGCGTAGTCGGGTGCGATGTCCATCATGGCGCTGATCGATTTACGGCTCTTGCCCACGGCGTATGCCTGGAACAGCTC
>JAGZWV010000026.1 GCA_018378775.1 Collinsella sp.
CCTGCATACTGGATTTTGGGCGAAAGGCAGGCGCTATGGGCCGCATTCTGTAAAAAAGACCAGCTTTTGAGGCACCGGGGGCTCAGAATCAAGGCTTTCAACGTGGTTTTGTGCACCCATTCCCGCGTCCGCGGACTCCGGGATGCTGAATACTCCGGAATTTGCACGCCGCCCCCGGGGGTACCCGTGGGCAAAAAGCAACCGCCCCGCCGAAATATGCAATCGGCGGGGCGGTCTATGCAAAAAGGCGGTTGTGGGTGCGCATGCCGCCCAGCGTTCTTACCGACCGGCGCAGCGTCGTGCGTAGCTCTTAATGTCTTCGGTAAAACCGTCTAGGTCGTCGAGCGTGATTACGTTATCGGAAAGCAAGTTGGCTATCTCATAACGCATGGTGCTGCGGCGAATATCGCTTGCAAGCACTCCCGAGGACAGCTTGTCCCTATTGATGCGCTCTTCTAGCGCCCAAAATCTACTAGATGCTTCGCTGTCGTCGTTTAGCATCTCGATGTATTGGCCGATGAGCATTTCCATATAGCTTTCTTGCCATCTTGGGAGCAATTCCTTGAACAGCTTCCAGTCGCTTTCAGTTACCTCGCCCATATTGTCTCCGTTCGCCAAACAGACTTAGCCATTCGATTTTTATTCTATTTGGTATTTTTGCTTGCAGCCGTGGATGAGGGGACCATCGGTCTTCGAGTTCGAGCTTGAATGAACCGTTTGCTACAAAATGCGCCTAATTACTACGATGATTCGAATGCCTTCGATCATGCCGAAAAGGGTGAAAGTAAAACCGCAGGTAGAAAGCTTGCCGATTTTTGAAAAAGATGGGTGTGGTCGGACCCATCGAGTTCGTCGTAGTAGATGAGCCTTTTTCTTGGCATGCAGTGAGTTAAATGCCAGTTCCCGTGCTGGAATTGCCCGCTCCATTCGTGAGTTGCGGTGAAATAGGGGCTGTTAGACGCTCCAAGGTCCTCAACGGTCCGTATTTCACCGCAACTTGGAAGGGGCGAGCGACGTTGGCCAAGCATTACTGACGGGTTGGAGCGGCTTAGGCTTGTTTGCGGCGCTTCCATTGCTTTCGGCACCAGCACATGAGTGCCTCTATGAAGGGAATCGTGATGAGGATGACCCATGCGGGATGGGGCTGCGCCAAACAAAGCCACATATAGAGGAACCAGGCAATGGCGGCTGTTGCATAGACGACGCCGATCAGCTTGGAGAGATGATGCCGGTCGATAAAGTCGCCCATCGCCTCGTAGACGGGAATCAGAAAGACCAGAAAGAGCCCCATGCCCCACGTGCCGCAGATGATGCCGAGCGCGAGATAGGCGAGGACGACAAGTGCAGGAAAGGGAAACTTGTTCCATGCGCGACCGAGCTTGGTGTGGAAATGCTTGCCATGATGGTCGAGCTTGTCGTGTGCCTCTTTCCAGCTCGAAAAGGTCTCTCCGTCGACGGTGACGGTGCCGTCGGCATTGGTATGTACGCTGTGTCCATCGTCCTCTAGCGTATCGATATGCAATCCGCCCGGCCCGACATGGACCTCTTCACCCTTGCGTTTGTTAGCCACATGGATACCATCCCAGCCAACATGGACCTCTTCGCCTTTGTTGGGATCAATAACGTGGATACCGCGTGCGAGAGAAATGTCGACAAGTGGCTTGCCGTCAGAATCCACGTGCTCGGTAGAAGGCTCGGCGCCTTCAGACTCGCCTGAATTATTGGCGTCAACGTCATCGTCGGCCGAGGTGTCGACATCGCTAGCCGCTTCCCCATACAGCAGCTCATCCAGCGACACGTCATACAGCGCGGCGAGTGCAATAAGGTTATCGGTATCGGGCGAGGATTCGCTGCGTTCCCATTTGCTGACAGCCTGGCGGCTTACGCCCAACTGGGCAGCAAGAGCCTCCTGGGAAAGACCGGCAGCTTTGCGGCGATCGACGAGGCGCTGTGCCATCGCAAGATCCATGGTGGTTCCTTTCATGTGGCGACCGTAATCGAATGAGCCGAGTATGCCGAGAACAATCGGTAGCGACCACCATTTCTAGTTAGAATCTGCCCCAACCCTACCGCAACTACCGGTAGCAACCCTCACAACCAGGAATTTCATGACAAGTGTCAGCACCCATAACAGTCTAGAGCCCTCTCAATAAGTTGCGGTGGAATAGTTCCTGTTTGGCATGGCAGAGCCACAAAACGGGAGCTATTCCACCGCAACCTACTATCAGGCAACGCACCCGCAAAGTAGCCGCGGGTGCCTAGGGCGGGGTGCGGCGTGCATTTTTGGGAGTATTCAGCAGCCGAGGATGCCTGCATACTGGATTTTGGGCGAAAGGCAGGCGCTATGGGCCGCATTCTGTAAAAAAGACCAGGCTGTGGGCGCATCGGTAGCTCGCTACAGTTTGAATCCCGGGACAGGTTACTCGGCACTCTTGAGGGCGCCGACCATGTCGATCTTGTTGAGGGTACGATTGGTGGCGAGGTTGACGATAAACGTAAAGCCAAAGGAAAGCACCACGGCAAGCACATAGCTCAGCGGCTCGACCTCAACGTCAAAGTACAGCGATGGCATCTGCAGGATGTAGGTAAAGCTCTCGGCCAGCAAGCCGCCTAACGGCACGCCCAGAGCGGCGCCAATCGCCGTGAGAATCAACGTCTCCTTGTTGACGTAGTGGTGCACCTCGCCGCGACGGAAGCCCAACACCTTAATGGTCGCCAGCTCGCGCTCGCGTTCGGAGATATTCGTGTTGGACAGCGTAAACACCACCACAAACGACAGGCACGCCGCCATAAAGGTCACGAGCACCACGACGGAATTGATAATCGCAAAGTTCGCCTCGTAGTTCTGCCAATGTTCGGCCGTGCTCGAAATGGTGAGCCAACCGTCACTCTTAAGATTCTTGCTAAACGCAATCTGGTCGGCCGACGAGCCCTTAAGCAGCACAAAGACGCCGTTGAGGCGTGCGCTTCGACCGAACGCGCGCTCATAGGTACTCTGCGTCATATAGAGCGTGTTGCCCAGATAGTTGAGCGAGATGTCGCTAACCTTGACCTTGGCAACATTGAGCGACGAATCCTGGACGTGTGCTGTATCGCCCGGCTGAATCCCCAGCACCAGCTGCGAGCTCTTGCTTAAATACACGTCCCCGTCACGCAGGGCGAGCGGTTCTTTGGACTCATCCTCCAGGCGCACGTAATCGCCCAAGTCACCCGTGCGGTCGTCGGGAATCACGATCAGCTGCACGGTCTCGCTCTTGCCGCCAAATGTAAAGGTGACGTTGTCGGTCATAATCGGCAGGGTCGAGGTCACGGTCACGTCGGAATCCTTGGCCGCGCTGCGCTCATCCAATGCCGCGCACGTCTGCGAAAAATCGTCGGGATTGGCGACCGCCAGCAAGTCATAGCGCGTGATATGCCCGTACTGCTTGGGCGACAGCGCGACCGACGTATCACGAATGCCCATGCCGCAAATCACAAGCGCTGTGCAGCCCGCGATGCCAAAGATGGTCATAAAGGCACGCTTTTTGTAGCGGAACAGGTTACGCGCTGCCACCTTGTTCAAAAAGCCCATGCGGTGCCAGATAAAGCCGATACGCTCAAGCAAGATACGCGAGCCGGCGCGCGGGGCCTTGGGACGCATGAGCGAGGCTGGGGTCTCGGCCATCTCGTGACGACAGGCGATAATCGTGGCGCCCACCACGCCCACGGCAAACAGCGCCACCGAGACGATTGAGGACACGATGTCGTACGAAAGCAGCATCTGAGGCAGCGAGTACATGTCGTCGAACACCGTAAACAAGAACAGCGGCAGGCCCACAAAGCCGATGATGTTGCCGAGCACGCCGCCGATCAGACAAGCCCACAGCGCATAGTCCACGTATTTGGACAGGATGCGCCCGCGCGAATAACCGAGCGCCTTATACAGGCCAATGAGCGTGCGCTCCTCCTCAACCATACGCGTGGCGGTGGTGAGGCTGATGAGCACGGCGACGATAAAGAAGATAAACGGGAACACCGTGGCGATGGCCTCAATTGACGAGCTATCGCTCTCGACGCTCGAGTAGCTTGCGATGTTACCGCGGTCCTGGATGTACCAAGTGCATTCGCCCAGATCGGAAAGCTCGGCGCGGGCATCGGCAAAATGCTGGTCAGCGGCGGCGCGGCGCTGGTCCAGGTCAGCTTGCGCCTGTGCACGTTCGTCGCCGCCCTCGGCCATACGGTCGATGTTGCCCTGTTCAATCCCAAAGAGCATATTCGCCTGGCGCTCGGCCGCATCCAAGCTTGCCGGCGTGTCAACCGTCAACTCCTGAGCACGTGCCTTCTCACGCTCCCTGCGGATCTTCTCGATATTGCCCTTGACCTCGTTGATCTTTGTCGTGTAGGCATCCGAATAGGAGTTGAGGCTCTTGGCTCCCTCGACGATCACGTGGACCGAGGAGTAGGAAGAAGATGTCGCGGCGTCCTCGTTCACATAGAACTTATAGTCCGCAGCCGAAGCAGCGCGAAAGGCGTTGACTGTCGAGTCGGAGCTCACGTCGGTGGGATCGAGGACCTCGGCCGTAATGGTGTAATCGCCCGCGGCAAACTGGTCCTTGGCGCTTTGGTTCGACGAGCTCGCATCGTTGGCGGCAAAGCTCACCGTATCGCCGAGCTTTTTGCCCGAAGCCTTCAGAAACTTCGAAGTCACCGCGACCTCACCGGCGCTCTCGGGCAAATCGCCGCTCACCAGCACCGGTTGATCGATATTCTCCTTGGAGAGACTTTGCACGACCACGCGCTCGCGCGTTGTGCCCACGGCGGTGTAGGCGGTCTCGGTGTAGATACCCTCGGCCGTCTCGACGCCGTCGACCTCTTGGATAGCCGCAAGATCGTCGCGCGTAAGGCCATAGGTCGACTGCACGTTAATGTCATAGACATTCTGCTGGTCAAAGTAGACGTCAACCGAATCGCACAGGTCCTCGCAGCCCGCCTTAAGGCCGCACATCACACTCACGCCGAGCGCGGTGATGACCACGATGGACAAGAAGCGCTTAAGACTGCCGCGGATTGTGCGGTAGATGCCACGGCGAAATACCGTCGGCACCATATCGTTTGAGCTTTGGGCGGTACGATAGGTCGCGAACTCCCGGTCGCGGCCCGCGTGCTCCGTATCGTGGTTTTGGCTGTTTTGGCGATCTTGGTCCATGGGCGCTACCACTCGATCGTCTCGATCGGCACGGGATTTTGCTGGACCGTCTCGCTCTCCACGCGGCCGCTCTTAAAGCGGATCAGGCGATCGGCCATGGGCGCCAGCGCGGAGTTATGGGTGATGATAATGACCGTGATGCCCTGCTTGCGGCAGGTGTCCTGCAGCAACTGCAAAATCTGCTTGCCGGTTTTGTAGTCGAGCGCGCCCGTGGGCTCGTCGCACAGGAGCAGCTTGGGGTTCTTTGCCAGTGCGCGGGCGATGGACACGCGCTGCTGCTCGCCGCCCGAAAGCTGTGCCGGAAAGTTGCCCAGGCGCTCGCCCAGGCCAACCTGGCGAAGCGTCTGTTCGGCATCGAGCGAATCGGGGCAGATTTGCGCCGCGAGCTCGACGTTTTCGAGCGCCGTCAGGTTGGGGACCAGATTGTAGAACTGGAAAACAAAGCCGACGTCGGCGCGGCGGTATTCCACGAGCTGCGCCTCGTTGGCGGAGCTCACGTCACGCCCGTCCACCGTCACGATGCCGGAAGTTGCCGTGTCCATGCCGCCCAGGATGTTGAGCGCCGTAGTCTTGCCGGCGCCCGAGGCACCCAGGATAATGGCGAGCTCACCGCGCTCAACGGTAAAGCTCGCACCGTCGAGCGCGTGAATGCGGGCATCGCCCTCGCCGTATGCCTTGATGACGTCTTTGAATTCGATATAAGCCATCGATCGGTTCCCATCTGGTCGGATAACTCTTTAGTATTACCCATTTCGCACCGACCAAAAAGGGACAGGTTCATTTTGGCAGGTTTTATATGGGGAAACGACAGCCATAGATTAGGAGCCGGGGAGGCAGAGAAATCATCGACGGCGTCAGGCCGACCGCCAAACACAACGCGCGTATCTCTATCTGTCAGCCGAATTATTCGAACAGCTGTTCGTTTCTATGATATGATTCCACTATCTAAGCAGGCCAATACGCAGAAAGGCGGCCAACATGGCGTTCGACTTTAAGAAGGAATGCAAGGAGCTCTACAAACCTGCAAGCAAGCCGAGTATCGTAACTGTCCCGCCTATGAGCTACGTTGCCGTTCGCGGAAAGGGCGACCCAAATACCGAAGGTGGCGAGTATCAAAACGCCCTGCCACTGCTTTACGGCATCGCCTATACCGTCAAGATGTCGAAGAAAGGCTCAAGGAGTATCGAGGGCTATTTCGACTTTGTAGTACCGCCGCTCGAGGGATTCTGGTGGCAAGACTCCCCGAGCGGCGACATCGATTATGTACGCAAGGACGATTTCAACTTTATCTCGTGCATCCGCCTGCCCGATTTCGTCAGCCGAGATGATTTTGACTGGGCAGTCGCGGAAGCCACGACCAAAAAGAAACTGGACTTTTCTGCCGTCGAGCTGCTTAAAGTTGACGAGGGTCTCTGCGTTCAATGCATGCACACCGGGCCCTACGGCAACGAACCGGCGACCGTAAACGCTATGCATGAATACACGATCGAGCAGGGCTATGTTCCCGACTTCTCAGACACCCGTTTACATCACGAAATCTATCTCTCCGATCCGCGCAAATGTGCACCGGAGAAACTTAAGACTGTGGTTCGTCATCCTATCAAGCGCGCCGAATAACATGGAGCGTCATTTCACGCGCTAGGTTTTAAGCCAGTCAACCAGCCGCCACCTAGGCCGTCCGGTAATTATCCTGACGCGGCCCGTCGCATCTTATAAGTTTGTTTTGCTAAAGCTGGAAAGCCTCTCAACGATGCGCAACTCCAGCCCTTTTTCTATCAAGAGGCTTAAATGAAATACCGGAAGTCGCGGATATCCATCAACGAACAGATAGCACTATTGACAGAAAACAAGGGTCTTAAGTGCTCTAATCAAAGCGAACTCGAGCGAGCTTTGGTCGAAGTCGGCCACTACAAACTGTCGGCCTACTGGTTTCCCTGCAAACCAAATGCAAGTCCGGGATTACCATCTTTCGCGAAGGCACAACATTCGAAACCATCATCTACACGTATGAATTTGACCGAGCCCTCCGGCAGTTAATGTTTGATGCGGTCGGCAGAATTGAGATCTACCTCAGAAGCAGAATTGCCTATCTTGCCTCTGAGGAACGCGGGCCTTTCTGTTACCCAGATGTCACCATAACGAGGCTCAACTCGGCATGCCCATCGGGCTTTGCGCCGCGCTGGGATACGCCGCCGTCTTTGGCAGCGCCACCAATACGCTGCTCGCGCCGATCCTTATTGGCTGCGAAGTCTTCGGCTTTGGCGACTTGCCGAAGTTCTTTATTGTCTGCGTCGTGGCTTACCTGTTCAACATGGATAAGTCGATCTACGCCCTGCAGAAGCGGGCGTAGATGGATGTCCAAGCAGGTGGTCTCAACCGGAAACGGCGTCTTGGCTATGCAAAGTGCTCGAACGTTATTCCTCGTACGCGCCCTCAAGCCGGAGCAGCCACTCCTTACGGTCGAGGCCGCCGGCATATCCGTTAAGCGAGCCGTCGGCCGCGACCACGCGATGGCACGGCACGATAATCGAAATGGGATTACGCGCGACCGCGGCCCCCACGGCACGGGGAGACACAACGGGTGCTTCGTTTCCCGGTACACGATGTCGAGCCGCAACACGCTGGGCGATCTCACCATACGTAGCGACCTCGCCACGCGGGATAGAAAGCAGCTCAAACCAAACCTCACGCTGAAACGCCGTGCCAATCATATGCAACGGCGGCGTAAACCGAGGCTCCTGCCCCGCAAAATAAGCATTCAGCCAAGCCCAAGAACGCTCAAGCACCGAAGATGCCGCGCCATTTGCCGGACTCACCGAAGACATCCCACCGGTACCAGAAACCGCATCGGCACCTACGACATACTCCGCATCCTCTTTGAGCAGCGTAGAGCCAAAGTGCTCCTGACCCTCAAACCAAAGCCCCGTCAAACCGCGGCCATCAGCGGCAAGCAAGATTTCGCCCAAGGGCGAAGCAAACGTCGTCGTGACCACCAGCGGCTCCTTTCAAAACTCCGCACCATAATACCGCGAATTGTGCAGACAACCCCCGCAGATACGTCTGGGCGGGCTCGATTGTCCAAGGGAGGGAGTTTTTCCTCTCAATATCGGCCGATACCGAGTCACAACGCCCAAAACGATGTCCGGCAAAAACGAAGGTGAATGGTTTTCCGAGAAGTGAACGAGTAAAACTAGGGCCCCGAAGCATCCGCATTTTTTGACTGCAAAACAGCAGGATTCATGCGATAAAACCGCAGGAAATGGCGGCAAAAATATGCCAATGCTTCAAGGGTCCAAAATAGGTCGTTCACTTCTCGGAAAACCATTCACCTTCGATTCGGCCCCACCCCAAAGTCCCCGCAGGCAGCAGGCGCGAAGCGCCGAGGCCGCCGCCGGGACCAGGGCCCGCAACAGCCACGTGCCCCCACATCAGCCCAGCAGTCCCAACCGACAACGGCCCCATCGCAGGCCGCTCGTAGCAGCGTCATCGCAGGCGGGGGCCGGGCTTGGTTTTCAGAACACTCCGCAGACCAGTGTGGCGCCTTGTCCGCGGCTCCGAAGGAGCAGGACAAGGCGCCACACATGGTCGAGGACGTTCTGAAAACCAAGCCCGGCCACCGCCGGACAGGTCACACTACTCGCAGAGCAGCTTAGCGATCTGGACGGCGTTGGTTGCCGCGCCCTTACGGATTTGGTCGCCGCAGCACCAGAAGGTGATACCGCGCGCGGCCTCGGGGTTCGAGATGTCGCGGCGCACGCGACCGACCCAAATCAGGTCCTGGTCGGACGTATCCATCGGCATGGGGAAACGGTCGTGTGCATCCTCGGCAGCCATATCGTCAACCAGCTTGACGCCGGGAGCGGCAGCCAGCGCAGCACGAGCCTCCTCGACCGTAATATCGCGCTCAAACTCGAGCGTAATGCTCTCGGAGTGCGAACGCAGCACAGGGACGCGCACGCAGGTGCAGTTCACGCGCAGCTCGGGCAGATGCATGATCTTACGGCCCTCGTTCTGCAGTTTCATCTCCTCGGAGGTAAAGCCCTCCTCCTTGACGCCGCCAATCTGCGGAATCAGGTTGCTCGCCAGCTGGGCGGCAAACGCGCGCGGCTCGGGAATCTCCTCGCCACGGCCCAGGGCAGCAAGCTGCGCTTCGAGCTCGGCCATACCGGGAGCACCGGCACCAGAAGCCGCCTGATACGTCGAGACGATCATGCGCTTCACGCCGGCAAGCTGATGCAGCGGCCACGTGGGAACCAGGCCGATGATGGTCGCGCAGTTGGGATTGGCGATAAGGCCGTGATGCCATTTGATATCGTCGGCATTGATCTCGGGCACGACCAGCGGCACCTCGGGATCCATGCGGAAGGCGTGGCTGTTGTCGACCACGACGGCTCCGCGCTTGACGGCCTCGGGCAGCAGCTCCTTAGCGATATCGTCGCCGGCAGCGCCGAGCACGATGTCGCAGCCCTCAAAGGCCTCGGGGCAAGCCTCTTCGATCACGATTTGCTCGCCGCGGAACTCAACGGTCTTGCCCGCGGAGCGTGCGCTTGCCAACAGCTTGAGCTTGCCGACCGGGAACTCCTGCTCGTTGAGGCACTCGAGCATCTGGGTGCCCACGGCTCCCGTCGCGCCCAAAATAGCAACCGTGTACTGTTTCATGCTTCCCCCTTTAAAGGTTGTGGCTTTTGCCCGCACGCCGAGCAGGCCGATTATTGTTGCCAGTTTATACAAGAACAGGGCGGGCATGAAACCCGCCCCGTCGAAACGAAACCGAAACGAAACGCCCCGCCGTAGATTTTTGAGACATGACCCAAAAATCTACCGAGCAGTCGCTACTTTTTGAGCGCGGCCAGAGCGGGATCAACCGGCGCGGGAGCCTCCAGGTCGGAGACCTTCACAATACCGTTCTCATCGGAGAAGGCACGGTAAATGGTCCGAATCGCCAGGTCGAAGTCCTTCTCCTCGACACCGATAATGATGTTGATCTCGTCGCAGCTCTGCGAAATCATACGCACACTCACGCCGGCCTGGCCAAGCATGCCAAACAGATGGCCCGAGATGCCGGCACGGCCGCGCAGGTTACGGCCGACGGTCGCGATGAGCGCCAAGCCCTCGACAACCTCGATCTCGAGCGGCTCAACCTCCTGCTGAATGTCGCCCACAAGCGAGTACAGTGAATCGTGAACGTCCTGCTCCTGCACCACGGCGCCAAAGCGGTCGACGCCGGTAGGCATATGCTCGACGGAAACGTCATAGCGCTCGAAGACCGAAAGCGCGCGGCGCATAAAGCCGACGCGGGGCTTGGTGCGGTCGCGGGCCACGTTGATGGCGACAAAACCGCGCTTGCCGGTCACGCCGGTAATGATGGGCTCTGCCTCGCCCTCGTCGGCCGTCTCGCTAATGATGGTGCCGGGATCCTGCGGCGCATTGGTGTTCTTGATGACCAGCGGAATGCCTGCCTCGCGCACGGGGAACACAGCCTCCTCGTGCAGGACGCTTGCGCCCATGTACGAAAGCTCGCGCAGCTCCTCGTAGGTAACGCGCGCAATGGGCTGAGCCTCGGGAACAATACGCGGATCGGCAGAATAGAAGCCCGAGACGTCGGTCCAGTTCTCGTACAGATCGGCACCCAGGCACTTAGCCAAGATCGAGCCCGAGATATCGCCGCCGCCACGATCGAGCAGCTTGATCTGGCCCTCACGCGTCGCGCCGTAGAAACCGGGCATAACAAAGCCGCCCTGCTGACCGTACTCCTGCACCAGCTCGGAGGTGCGATTCATGCTGAGCGTACCGTCGTGATGGAACGCCACAACCGTCGCGGCGTCCAGGAACGGTAAGCCCAGGTACTCGGCCATCAGGCGGGCGGTAAAGTACTCGCCACGGCTCACAAGCTCCTCGGTGGAGTAGCCGCCCGAGCGGGCGCGCTCGGCAAAGGCCGCGAACTCCTCACGGATGGGATAGGTGAGCCCCAGCTCGTCAGCGATATCAAAATAGCGCTGGCCGATGTCCTCAAGTAGTTCCTCGCACGACACGTGATACTTAACGTGCGCGTTAACCAGATAGAGCAGGTCGGTCACCTTGGTGTCGCCCTTAAAGCGGCGGCCGCAGGCGGAAACCACCACAAAACGGCGGGCCGGATCGGCATCGACGATGGCCTTGATCTTTTTGAAGTGTTCGGCGTCGGCGACCGACGAGCCGCCAAACTTGGCAATCTTAATCATGGGCTGGAGGTTACCTTTCTAAAAGCCTCTGCGAACCTGTTTTGCGTGCTCTGATACCATGGGTTTCACCGATTGGGACCAAGGCATCCGAGGAGCAGTGTTATATGGGAACTTATCATAGTACACGAGGACGCACTTTATCGTGCTCAAGTAAGGTGGCAATCCGTACCGGCATCGCTCCCGACGGGGGTTTGTTTGTCTCGGACGAGCTCGGCACCCAGCAGGTCGATATCAGCTCGCTTGCAGATAAATCGTACTTTGAAATCGCTCAAGATGTGTTGGGAATGTTACTGAATGATTACACGGCCGAAGAAATTTCGGCGTGTGTCGACGAGGCATACCGCGGCACATTCGCGAGTGAAGAGGTTACGCCGCTCGTCAAACTCGACGCTGCGCCGGGCGCTGACGCCCCTCAGACCTATGTGATGGAGCTCTTTGGCGGCCCCACGAGTGCCTTTAAGGACGTCGCCCTGCAGATGCTCCCCCGCTTGATGGCCCGCACTTCCGCCAAGGACGGCGGCGCCGAGCGCATCATGATCGTCACCGCCACGTCGGGCGACACGGGCAAGGCAGCACTCGCCGGCTTTGCCGACGCTCCGGGCACGGGCATCACCGTCTTTTATCCCGAGGGCAAGGTCAGCCGCGTCCAGAACCTGCAGATGTCCACACAGGAGGGCGATAACGTCGCCGTCTGCGGCATCCGCGGCAACTTCGACGATGCCCAGAGTGCCGTCAAGCGCATCTTTGCCGATAAGGAGCTTGCCGAGCGCCTGGAGGCTGCTGGCACGGTGCTTTCGAGCGCCAACTCCATCAATGTCGGCCGTCTGGTACCGCAGGTCGTCTACTACTTTGCCGCCTATGCGCAGTTGCTGCGCGCCGGCGGCATCGAGGCCGGCGACGCCGTGGAGTTCTGTGTGCCCACCGGCAACTTTGGCGATATCTTGGCCGGCTACTACGCCAAGCGCATGGGTCTGCCCGTCGCCAAACTCGTCGTGGCCAGCGACAAGAACAACGTGCTCGCCGACTTCCTGACCACCGGCGTCTACGACCGCAACCGTCCGTTCTTCACCACCATCTCGCCGTCGATGGATATCCTCATCAGCTCTAACCTGGAGCGCATGCTGTACTTCCTGTCCGATGGCGACTGCGAACTCGTTGCCGGCCTTATGGAGCAGCTGGCACAGACTGGTCGCTACGAGGTTCCCGCCGACCTGCTGGCAAAGATTCAGAGCGTCTTTGGCTGCGGTTGGGCCAGCGAAGACGAAGTCCGCGCTGCCATCAAGAGCTGCTGGGATGCGAACGGCTACGTAATCGACCCGCACACTGCTTGCGGCTATCACGTCTTTGAAAAGGTCGCTCCCACCGAGGGCGCCAAGGCCCGTGTGCTGCTTTCGACCGCCAGCCCCTACAAGTTCCCGCGCGCCTGCTGCGACGCCCTGGGGCTCGACGTTCCCGAGGACGACTTTGAGGCCATGCACGTGCTCGAGCAGGCAACCAACACGGTCGCCCCGGCACAGCTCGCCGAGCTCGAGTCCAAGCCCGTCCGCTTCGAAGACGTCTGCGACGTCGATGAGATGGCCAGCTACGTAGAGCAGGCTGCAAAAAAGATAGCAACCAACTAAACCCCTTATAAGGCGCCGGCGAAAGCCGGCGCACCTTCTTTTATCAGATACCTACCGGGATGATGACGAACGTGCATAGCGTGCCTGGCTGTTTAGTTCGTCGCGAGTTCCGCACGCAAAGGAAAGCACTTAATGTGCTTTCCGTCTTGCGCAGGACTGCCCGAGCAGCGAACTAAACAGCCAGGCACGCCAGGAGGACTCACATGATCAAGATCACCGTCCCAGCAACAAGCGCCAACTTGGGCATTGGCTACGATACCCTCGGCATGGCCGTCAGCCTCTACTCGCACTTTACCTTTGAGCGCGCCGACAAGCTCACCATCACGGGCTGCCCCGAAGAGTTCCAAAACGAGAACAACCTGGTCTATGTGAGCTTTGTCGATGCGCTGGCCGCATGGGGCGAGCCGGCTTTTCCCGTTGCCATCGACATCCAGACCGACGTGCCCGTCGCCCGCGGCCTGGGCTCCAGCTCCACCTGCGTCGTCGCCGGCATCATGGCTGCCGCCGCGTTGACGGGCCATACCGTCGACCGCGCCGAGCTCGTCCGCATCGCCACCGAGGTCGAGGGCCATCCCGATAACGTCGCCCCCGCTATCCTGGGCGGCGCCGTCTGCTCCTTTACGCCGACCGATTCGCTCCCCCAGTGCCTGCGCTACGAGGTGAGCGATCGTTTGCGTTTTATTACCGTGATTCCACCTTACGAGGTGCACACGAGCGAGGCACGCAAGGTCGTGCCGCAGGAGATTCCACTCTCCACCGCCGTGTGGCAGATGGGCCGCATCGCCGGCATGACGCGCGGCTTGGAGACTGGTGACCTGGACCTGATTGCCGCCGCCAACGACGACCGCATCCAGGAGCCCTATCGTCGCCGCCTGATCCCCGACTACAACGCCGTGCGCGACACCTGCCTTAACGGCGGCGCTAAGACCATCTGGATTAGCGGCTCGGGCTCGACCCTCATGGCTGTGACCGACGACACCATCGTGGCAAAGTTCCTGCAGGTCAAGCTGCGTGAGCAGTTCCCCAAGTGTGACACGCACATTCTGACGTGCGACACGGAAGGCGCCCAGATCGAATACCTGTAGTCGCCGTCCCGTATACTCGCCGGGGAGGCCAGGGGGCTTTGCCCCCAAATCGTCCTCGGACATGGCAGGACCCCCGCTGCGCACTTCGTGCGGCGGGGGTCCTGCCGTCCTGCGGAAAGATTTGGGGGCAAAGCCCCCTGGCCTCCCCTATGTTAACTTCGCCGGCAGCGGCTACAGGGACCTACGCTCTGGAAAGGCGCCGGGCTGATAGTTTGGCTTTTTATTGGTAGGGGCTCTTGCTAGGCTGGAGCACTTCCTAGAGGCGGGCATCGGCTGTGTGCTTGGTTTAGGCGGCGCTGGTTTCTTTGTATTCGAAGACTGGTTCTAGGAGGTCCTCGATGTTGCAGTGGAGGGCTTTTGCTATGGCTCTTACGCTTGTAACCGAAGCTTCATTGATGTTTCTCTGGCGCTGCTCGTACATTTGGATTGAGCGGAGTGACACACCCGATTCGTATGCCAGGTCTTGTTGGGTTTTCTTGAGCCTCTTTCTTGCTAACGCAAGTTTGGTTTGCCTGGACGCTTTCTTCGCCATATCGCAGACGAGACGAGCCACGCGTTCCTCCGAGGCTTCGTGCCAGGGGTAGTACAGGCTGCGTAGCACATCGAATGGAACGACATGCAGCAAATCTTCGAAAGACTCTCCTAGGCGCCACTGAAGGTATGCCAATATCCAGCCTGTCCAATATTCCGGTGTCTTTTCGAATCGGTAGGTTCGATTTGGCATCGGCCTTGATTGATAGCCCGACCTTTCGGCGATAAGCGCGAACAGCTCAACGCCCGATTTTCCCGACACTACCCATGCGTTGCCGCATTCGAACTCGCGGGCTACGCCGCTCAGGCAAAAGAGTTCAGCAACTTCCGATCCTTCTGCCCCATAATCGTTAACGGCATAGTCAAAGCAGTCGCCGAGGTTGTTCATTGCATCCTCAAGGTAGTAGACGGGGTATGTCCTACTCGGCCCACGATCCGTTAACTCTTGGATCATTTAAATCAACCCTCCCTGCCATCAAATCCCTAATGTCGACACCATCAGAGTCAAATCCGTTTACAGTATCCAGGTACTTTCGTCGAGCGTTCTGTTCTCGCTCAAATCGTTTGGGATAAAACTCAGCTCCCGAGGCCTGCTTCCAATCGCGAAACTTAATCGCCGAGAACGCACGCTCACTCATAAGCGCATATTGAATGCCCAAATCCCCCAAAAACATAATGCGCTGCAATTGCCTGAGCGAAATCATGCCGTTGACAAACTGTCTTGCAAACGAGAAATAGGAATCGTCTGCACGATAGCCTCGAATAACGTCATAGGGAGAAATATCAATCAGGCAGTTATCCAGCAGATAACGAAGCCCCTCGCGTGCTACTGGCGTTGAAACATTAAACTCTCTGTTATTCGCCAGAATTGCAAGCCAGTTGAGAATCGAGAACTCACCTGATTCCAAATCCAAAATCGCAAGGCCATCTAAATCAAGCTCATATCGATTGGCAATGCCATCAGACTCGGTCCGACATGCCCACTCCATTGCCATTTCCTCATGCGGTGTGCAATAAAACCCGCGCCCATAGTCATTGAATTGCCTGCATTTATCCAACGATGGATGCTCGACAACAACCTCCGACCCGTGCCAAAGCTCCATATCGACCTCCTAAAAAATATCACCCCAGTGATAGTTTACCAATAACTATCACTGGGGTGATATGAACGGGGGCTTTTGACGGTTTAACCCTGACTAGAGGCAGGCTTCGGCGATGCGGCGCTTGAGTTCGTCGATGCCGGTGCCAGTCTGGGAGCTTGTAATGATTACGTTCTCGGCCGGGACGTTGAGCTGCTTCTTGATGGCTGCCGCCTGGCGGGCCTGTTGGGTGCGGCTGAGCTTGTCGGCTTTGGTGAGGCAGACGATAAAGTTGAACTCGTTGCCCTGCAGGTAGTCGATCATGTCATGGTCGAGTTTACTGGGGTCGTGGCGAATGTCCACCAGCGACACAACCAGGTTGAAGCTGCGCTCGGAGTCGAAGAAGTCGCCAATGAGCTCGGCCCAGCGGTCACGTTCGGCCTTGGAACGACGGGCGAAACCGTAGCCCGGCAGGTCGACGAAGTGCACATCGTCAGCCTCAAAGAAGTTGATGTTGCTCGTCTTGCCCGGCGTACTCGAAACCTTGACCAGGTTCTTGCGGCCAAAAAGCTTGTTCATAATCGACGACTTGCCCACGTTGGAGCGGCCGACAAAGCTCACCTCGGGGCAGGTGGACTCGGGAATCTGCGAAACCTTGCCATAGCTGGCGACGAACTTGGCAAGCTGGTAGTTAATGGAATCGGCCATGGACACTCCTTGGTCGTAGGTTCTTACAAATAGACGCGCTATTGCGCAGCGGCAATGCGGCGGACGATATCGAGCGTGATGTCACTTGCGACACGCGCGTACTCGAACAGATCGAACTCGCGCTCGCAAATTGCATCGTACGCCTCGTCACAATTATCGCTGATAGCGCGCAACACCAGGCAATCGACACCATTTTTGGTTGCGACATGGGCAATTGCCGCGCCCTCCATGCCGACACAATCGGCATGCGTCGCCTCGATAGCGTCATTGCGCATGGTGGCGCCCGTCACAAAGCGGTTACCCGTGGCAATCGTGCCGACCAGGAACTGCTTGGTGCCCTCGTTCGAAGCGACTGCATTTTTCGAAACGTCAACAAACCCACGCTCAGCAAGCACGTCGGCGGCAATATCGACCAGCGCGGGCGTCGAGCCAAACTCCTCGAGCCCCGGTGCGGACTCGGCGATAAGCGCGGCATCGGTATCCAGATAGCGTAGGCGTTTGCCAATGACCACGTCGTCGATATGGAGCTTGGGGTTCAAACCGCCCGCAATGCCCGAAAACACAACAGCCTGCGGAGCATACTTGCTAATGAGGTGCTGTGTTGCAGCGGCGGCGTTCACCGTGCCCATGCCCGCCGTTGTGGCGACAACTGTCAGGCCGTCGAGCTCACCGCTCACAACGGTCAAGCCTGCCTCCCGTGCCTCGCAAACGTCGCTCAGCTCTTCCTTAATCTGCATGATCTCTTTTTCGAGCGCACCGATAATCGCGATGGTAGCCATACCATTCCCCAAACCTATACGAAATTCTCAACCAAGGTATGGTACCAGCATTTTGTTTGACCTCGCCAAACGAACACGCTAAGCCAGTGCAGCTCGCGTATCAAACAGAGCCTTTGCAATCGCAGCCGTAACCTCGCTCGAACGGTCGCTCGATGGCATCGATGTCATGACGCTCATGACATAGGTACGGCCATCGATGTCGATGAGGCCTGCATCGCATGTCGAATAGTAGCCGTCCTCGCTGATCCAACCCGCTTTGTTGCGCACCAAGACCTGATCGTCCGCAATGCCATCGCGAATAAACGAGCGCGATGTTGATGCCAAAAGGCCTGACAACCACTGTGAAGTCTCGGTATCCATGCTCAGATACTCGCTCATCTCGCGCCATAACCTCGCAGAAGTGCGCGGGCAGTAGGTCGGAAAATCACTCATCGGATTCAGTGCCGTTTCGTCATCAACACCCAGATTGGCAATCCAATCCTCATAGCCATCATGGTCAAACGCCGCGCGTAACGCGATAAACGAATCGTTGTCTGAGTTGGCGACGGCATTCTCGATAAGGTCGCGCACCGTCTGCCAGCCCATGCTGCAACCACCATACGTGGCTAAAGGCCCATCGAGCGACACCCGCCCCGATTCGACCAACGTCTCGCAAATATAGAGCGCATACAGCGCTTTGTAGCTGCTCGCTCCATACACCTCGACATCGGCGTTATACGTCACGCCCCTACCGCTCGATAGGTCGTAGAACACTACACCCACGTCGCCCAGCTCCTGCGCCCGACACAGGGCATCCTGGAGCGAGGCAAGGCTCTCATCCTCCAAGGCAGGAGTCTTGTTATCCACCAACGAGAAGGTCCGAACGGTATCACCCGAAGGGATATCGTTGAAGTCCGCCTTCGAAAGTCTCGTCTTGAGATCTGCCGTCGACAGAGCTTGATCTGCCGACGCTTTGGACTTTGAAACCTTCTCGTTTTGCAGCTGTACCGTTGACGCATCTGGGCGCACCGTTCGCTCCGAGGCGTAGGTTTTAACGGTAATTCCGAGGATAATAACCGCCGACGTTAGCATCCCAATGGCGGCAATCTTCCTCACGCGGATGCGAGTGTCGGCAAGGCCACGCGAAGACGTGTCCTTCGTCTTATATCTGCTGCCATGCTGCGGCACATACTCGTCCCGCGATGCGATGTTTCGCACGTGGTCTCCTGACTGCTACCGTTTATATACGAGCAGCATGATACCGAGCAGGCATTTCTTTCCAAAGATATTCAGCGGCGTTTAAGGTGTCTTTAAAGAAACCACAAGCGTATTTATCCAAATGGCACGATTCTGTTGCGCATCTCACCGCAACCCAGAGAGCAGTCTTTTTAGGACGGGGCTCTTTAGCAATCAACTAGGTGCCCAGGGGCACTCATTTAAGTCTGTCCCCAATGAGTGCCCTTGGGGAACGAAAATGGCACGCTAGCCGATGGCGTTTTTGAGCTCCGCACGGCGCTTTTTCATGCCGGTCATAACGGCATTGCGCAACTCGGGCATGCGCGCGGTATCCATCTGGGGCACGCCCTCGAGCTTATAGGGAATGCCCAGTTGCTCGTACTTGACGACACCCATCGTGTGATACGGCAGCATTTCCAGGCCCACCACGTTGTGCCATGGAGCGATGAGGCGACCGAGCTTCTCGCACTCCTCTACCGTGTCGGTAATGCCCGGCACAACCACGTGGCGGATAACGACCTTGATCTTGCGACGTGCAAGCTCATCGCCAAACGCCAGGATGCGTGCGGGATCGCAACCGGTCAGCTTTTTATGCTCGACCGGGTCGGCATGCTTAATATCGAGCAGTACCATGTCGGTCTCGTTGAGCACGGCATCGAACTTCTCGGGATGCTGGGGGTCGAAGGCGTAGCCACAGCTATCCAGGCAGGTATGTACACGACCATCGGGGTTGTTGTGCATTGCACGGAACAGGTCGGCCAAAAACTCGGGCTGCAGAAGTGGCTCGCCGCCGGACACCGTAATGCCACCGCTGCGGTAGAACTCATGGTTGCTCTGGAACTCGTCCATAAGGTGCTCGACGGTCGCCATCGTGCCGCCGTTGACCGACCAGGTATCGGGATTGTGGCAATACGCGCAGCGCATGGGACAGCCCTGAACAAACACCACAAAGCGGATGCCGGGTCCATCGACCGTTCCCATCGTCTCGATTGAATGCACGCGGCCAAGGGCAAACGCAGAGTCCTCGGAACGAGCGTCCACACCCTCAAGCGTCATTTCTGCCATTCGCGCTACCTTGCCTCTCCTTGGATGCAACCAATTAAAATGCCAGAGCCATTCTAGCCCATGCGTTTGCGTTTAAACGTCTCGGACTAGAACGGCACGTTTTAATCTATCCCCCATCACCATGGCTGGGGGCTACGTCGAGATGTCAGGCTGGAGAACGCTCGCCTGCGGCCTTTACGCCTTGAGCGTGAGCACCGCACCGAAGGCGGTCGGGCCGCAATGGCTCGAGATGACACCGCCAACCTGAGTCCAGGTAATATCCTTAAAGCCCAGGTCATGCGCATAGACCTCCATGTCGTCGCGCAGCTCCTGGGAAAGGCCCACCGAATACGCCAGGCCAATGTGCGAGTAGTCGATCTCGCCCTTGGCAACCATGTGGTCAATAAAGGCGCGGGCGCACTTGAGCATAGAGCCGCGGAACTTCTTAGTCGCCACGAACTTGCCGCCCGTCACCTCAATGCAGGGCTTAATCTTGAGCAGATGGGCGCCTAGGAACGCGACGTTGGACAAGCGACCGCCCGCCTTAAGGAAGGCAAGGTCCGTAGGAACAAAGCCCAACAGCACGCGGTCCATGACGGAGTTCGTAAATGCAAAGATCTCGTCGACGGTGGCATCGGGGTGAGCCTCGATGTATTTGGCGGTCTCGACGACAACGAGCGACTGGCCCACCGAGACAAAGCGCGTGTCCATGGAGAACACGTAGTCGCGCCCCTGGGCCGCAATCTTTGAGGACTGATGCGAGCAGGTCGTGGCCTCGGAATACGCGAGATGCAGAATAGTCGCGTCGGGCTGCTCGGCGTGAATGCGGTCGTACACGCGGGAGAAATCTGCCGGTGCGCAGCCACTGGTCTTGGGCATCACGCCAAACTCGTTGCAGCGCGAATAAATCTCGAGCGGATCGATCGAGCCGTCCTCGACGGTCTCGTCACCAATCGTGACATGCATGGGCACGCGCACGATGCCGTAGCGTTCGCAGAGCTCTGGCGTCACATCCGAACCAGATTCAACCACGATTACGTACTTGCCCATTCTTATCACGACCCATCTCGACGTTGGCTTTTTAATATGCGACGCTCGTTCACCGTCCTGCTGCAGAACGGCCTCCAAGCGCCAAAGAGACGCCGTCCCTTGCACACAACAAAGGACAGCGTCTCCCTGGAAAACTCCGTGCTTATCTGAGATTCTACACGGTTTATTAAGGAGTGTTACTTATTCCGCAAACGGTCGCTATACGCGATAAACGGTAGTTGGCCGCGGCAACTGCGACACATTCCGCCCAACAAGTCCAATCGTGCCCCATGCACGGTTAATGAGCGAGGCGGTAGAAATCCATCGACGCCGCACCCTCGGCGTGCAGCGCCATCGCCGGAACCGCCGACGAATAGGTACGGCTCGTAAGTGCTGCCTCGCCGCCGTTGGCAAAAATCTCGACCATCGTAGTGTCCGAAAGCACGCGCAGGTCGCGAAGCTCGCTGAGCTCGATCGACCTTTGGTCGCGCCCATAGCCTTCGTCACCCATATCGAGGGTAAGCATCCCGTCCGCATAACGCACAAAGACACCCTTGCGGATTTCGAGCTCGATCATCTTGGCTCCCTCACAGGAAACCACGACATCAAACAGGCGTCCCGGCTCCTCGACGGTCTCTCCGCCTACAGCACGAACGCAGGCGCCGCGCATTCTCTCAATCTCGTGCGCCGGTTGCTGGCAGAGCTTGCCGCCGCGCATGCTCAACTCTCTCGGCACCGTCAACGCGCACTGCCACCCGCGCGCCATCGTCGGGCTTTCCGCCTTCGCATCGGGGCAACCCGACCATCCGATCATCAAACGCCGACCTGCAGCGTCCACAAAGGACTGCGGGGCATAGAAATCAAAACCGGCATCGACCATCGGAGGCATGCCCTGGCCGACGATCTTAAAGCTCGGCGCCTCCCAATCGGCCTCGATGGAGAACCACACGCACTGATGCGGATTGCGGTAACGCCAGCCATCGGCGGGCACGCCCTGCGGACAGCAAACGAGAATAAGCTCGCCATCGAGCTCAAACAGATCAGGACACTCCCACATAAAGCCAAACTTCTCGCCCAGCTCAATGCGCGTCGCATAGCCCCAGTCCTCTAGATCACGCGAGGTATAGACAAGCACGCACCCGCGATCGTCTTTCGTACGAGCGCCGAGAACCATGTAGTAGATACCGTCGTGTTCAAGGATCTTGGGGTCGCGCACGTGCGTACCGATATCGTCGGGGTAATCGACCGGCCCAACAGCTATGCGCTTCTCGCCCAATTCGTCGGGATTCTCGGCAACCATATGAATCTGGTTTTGCTCACGGCCCGTCAACACGTAGTCGTAATCATCACGGTCAAAATGCTTAACGTTGCCGGTATAGAAGTAGTGAATCTTGCCATCACGTACAAAGGCAGAACCAGAATACGCTCCACTCGAATCCAAATCGGAATCGGGGAACAACACGGGGCCGTGATTCTCGTACGTCACAAAATCCTTTGTCGTCAGATGGTTCCAAAGCACTGGACCGCCATGCGCAGCATCGAACGGATCGTATTGATGATAGATGTGATACGTATCACCAATCTGAACCAAACCGTTGGGGTCGTTGAGCCAGCCAAGCTCAGGCTCCACATGGAACAAAAGCCTATCGGGGTCGGACGCGATGCGAGCCGCCGTCTCATCCTGTCCAGCTCGCCACTGCTCATAGTCCGCACGCATCACCTTGTTTTTTTGATTAAACATCGCCATTGACCTTCTCGTCTATGGGAAAGGACGCTCGACTCACACGAGCCGAACGCCCTTCCTCAAATGGACTTATCCTCAGATTACGCTGAACGGCTCAACTAGAAGCTGACATCGAAGCCAGCGCCAGCGCCCTCTTCATCAGTGGTCGGCACTCCCTTTGCCTTGTTGTAGGCAAAGATCAAGACGATCGGCACGATGAAGGCGATGAGATTGCCAGCCACATACCACACGAGCGTCTCGGGCGTGACGATGAGCAGGCCAAGCACGCCGGTCAGACCCTGACCGATGGCGCGCACCTCAAAGAGCTTCACGAAGGCACCGCCGCAGCCTGCACCGATGCAAGCGCAGATGAACGGGATGATCGAGTAGCGCATGTTTGCAGCAAAGATTGCGGGCTCGGAGATACCGACCAGCGTCGGGATAAAGGACGACATGCAGATGTTGCGCTCTTTGGAATGCTTCTTGTGAATGAGGTACATGCCGATGGCGCCGCCACCCTGGGCGATGATGGAAACCGACCAGATGGCCTGGATGTAGTTGAAGCCAGTCGTGGCAACGAGGTTTGCCTCGATACCCTGGATGAACTGATGCGTACCGGTAACGACAAGTGGCTGCAGGAACGCGGCGAAGACAAAGGCACCAAAGACGCCCATCCTGTTGTACAGGATATCGATTACGCCGCCGAGGACGTCGCCGATCAGGTTGCCGAGCGGGCCGAACACGGTGAACAGGGCGACGTTAGCAAGAATCAGGGTAACGGTCGGGACAAAGACGAACGAAACGACCTCGGGGATGTACTTCTGGGCAATCTTCTCGACCTTGGCCATAAACCAGGCAGTCAGGATTGCAGGGAACACACCGCCCTGGAAAGCAACCATGGGAATGGAGAGCGGACCAAAGTTCCAGTACTCAGCACCCGTCGGGTCCATAACGAACGTGTTGCGGTTCATAAGGCTCGGGTGAACCATGACGATACCGACGAGGATACCCAGGATCGGGTTACCGCCAAAACGCTTGACCGCGCTGTACATAACCAGGACAGGCAGGTAGTCGAAAGTGGTGGCAATAATGGCAAAGAAGCTTGCGAGGTTCTTGAGGAACTCGCTGTGGTCGGCAAGGCTGCCCTCCATGCCGAAGAGTCCGTTGGCAACGATCAGCGACTTAAGGCCGATGATGATAGCAGCGCCGACAAAAGCGGGAATGATGGGGATAAAGATATCCGAGAATACCTTGAGGACCGAGAAGAACTTGCCCTTCTTGTCCGCCTCGGCGCCCTTGACCTCGGAAGCGCTGATCTCCTTAACGCCCGTCAGAGCCATAAACTCGTCGTAGACCTTGTTGACGGTACCGGTACCGAAGATGATCATGAGCTGGCCGCTGTTGAACAGCACGCCCTTGACGCCATCGATGTTCTCGAGCTCGGCCTTGTTGTACTTGCTCGTATCCTTGAGCACCAGACGCAGACGCGTAACGCAATGCGTGGCGCCCTCGATGTTCTCCAGACCGCCGACGTTATCGACGACTTGCTGAGACACTGCTTTGTAGTCCATGTTCCTCTCCATTCCTTTACGAAATCATAAGACGTTTTGATGCCATTACAGAGACGCGATCGTTGCATTTGCGCACTTGAGCGTACCGTCGGTGACCGTCAGCGCCACACCCTGGCCCTGCTTATTGCAGAAGCGCGCGTTAAGCGCAACATCATCGACAAAGATGGTCGCGATATCGTCGTCAACGACCAGGCGCACATGATGAGTGCCCTCGCCCTTAAAGAACAACGGACGCTCGAGGCCCATGTTGTTGACCTGGAACCACGGATACTGGGGGGCCGCCGTAAACTCGAGCTTGCCCTCACGCAGGTTGGCGCGGAACTCATAGGCAAGACCGGACTCGGCGTCCTCGGCGAGCTTCACCGAGAAGCCGGCAGCGTCACCAGCGAGCTCGATGTCGGCGTCGAGCATATAGGTGGAACCGGCATCCGCGGCGAGCACCTGCTCGACCTTGCCCGACTCGCAGGAAAGCTCAAAGGCCTCGACTGCCTTAGCCTCGCCAAAGGCGCCAAGCATGCTGTCGGGGAGCTTGGTGCCGAGCGTTCCGTCGGCACGCTGAACGATCTCGAGGGGCATAAAGGTGCCACCCCACAGATAAGAGCTGGGGTCGCCGCCCTCGTCACGCGTAGGAACCCAACCAAAGAGAACGCGGCGCTCGCCGTCAAATGCGGTACGTGCGGCATAGTACGCGCGGCCATCGAAGGAATCGTCCACAGGAGTGATCCAAGGACCGTTGATAGAGCGAGACATGCGGTAACGGGTCTTGTTGCCATCACTGTACTCGGAGAACACCAGATACCACCAGTCGCCCATCTTAAAGAGATCAGGCATCTCGAACATGGTGTACAGGCCCGGATTCCACCAGTCGCCCTGGAACTCCCAGGTATCCAGGTCCTTGGAGGTGAACTTGACCAGACGACCGGTCATCAGACGCTTGTCCTCGCCCACACGCGTGCCGAGGATGAGCATGTACTCTTCGTTCTCCTCATCCCAAAGCACAAAGGGATCGCGCCAGTTGCGGTCATCGTAACCTTCCTGGGGCGGAAGCAGCGTCTCGGCGATGTTCTTCTCCCACTTGACGGCGTCGTCACTCGTTGCGTGAAGAAGAACCTGCTTCATCAAGCGTGCGCGGACCTTATCGCGATTGCAACCAGTGTAGAGCGCATGGTACTTGTCGCCCACCTTAAACACCGTGCCGGCATAAACATACTGGTCGACTTCCTCGTCGCCGCCACGCTCAAGGCTCTCGCCAAAGTCCTTGTAGTTGACGAAATCCTTGGTCGTCGCGAGTGCCCAACCAAACGGCTCTCCAAAAGGACCGGGGTTTCGCGTGTCACGCTGATGATAGAGATAGAACGTGCCGTCCTCGCCGTACGGCATGATGTCGCCCACCCAAATTCCCTCAGGCTGGTAATACACCTTGTGCATCCGAGACTTCCTTCCCACGTGATACTAACTCGGTACAACTGCAAGATATGTCAATCGTTTTCATATGTCAAACGTTTTCACACCAATACGTCTTTTCGCAGTTCCAGTCGTCGGCAAACGGTTGACATATGCCGGCGAACGGTCAACAGAGGCGTTTGAGGAATTCTTTTGGCACGGGATGAACTACGCGGTTTTGCCCTCAATGAGTTCAACGGGGAGCTTGATATTCGATTCGGGATTATCGCCGTTAATAAGAGCGATGATGGATTGCGCCGCGAGCTCTCCGATGCGATCGATATCTTGACGTACGGTTGTTAAGTCAGGCATAAACGTCATAGTTCGGCGGGCACCATCCGCGCCCACGACCTTAATATCGTCTGGAGCGCTCAAGCCGCGCTGCTTCATCACGTTGAGACAGATGGCCGCCATCGTATCGTCTCCCGCAAAGATGCCGTCAATATCGGGGTTCTCATCGAGGATCTTCGCAACGACCGCGCCCTTTTCGTCGTCGGGCTTAACGAACTCAACCTCACGGACAAGCGCGGACAAACCGGCCTGCTCAACAACATCGAGGTAGGCATCGGTACGCTTATTGGCAGGCATGCGCATGCGGCTATTGCTGCGCAGGCACAGGATACGCCTGCAGCCGTCATCAATCAGACGGCGCGTGGCGAGCTCGCCAATGCCATAGCTGTCACTTGCAATCTGGACAGAGCCCTCGCCAAGATCGCAGTCGATGCCAACCAGGCTCAAGCCCATCTCGGCATATGCCTCGGCACCGATATTGAGGGAGTTGACGATGACGCCGTCGACCATATTGCGGCGGAGCATGTCAATATAGGAACGCTCAAGATCGGGTCGATTGGCGCTGTTGCACAGCAACATCTTAAAGCCGTTTTCCGCTAACGTGCGCTCGACCGCCTGCACAACCTGAGCATGGAACGGGCTGCTCACAAAGGGAACGATCATACCGATAAGATTCAGGCGACCGTTGAGCATGGCACGGGCGATATCGTTGGGCGTATAGTTGATGCGCTCCATCGCGGCATGGACCTTATCGCGGGTCTCTTGGCTAATATAGCCGCGATTATTAAGCACGCGAGATACCGTAGTAGGCGAAACCCCCGCCACCGCCGCAACTTCCTTGATGCCAGGCTTAGCCGTATCCTTAGAACGAGCACTCTCGCGAGCCATAGCACCCTCCCCCATCAACATGTCATACGTTTACATACGAACAAAGCATACCCCAACAACAGCGGGAAGACGGTAACAGCACAAGTAAGTAAACGACTCATCCAAATAATTAGGAGAGTTCCGCCTAAAGGGTGACTCCAAAGGACCCCACATGGCCGGTTTTGGGTTATTTCCCAAAACATCCCGCACTGATATCTTCTGTATTGAAGACGTCGATGGTGCACCCGTATACCATTGACGTCGACACCATCAGATGCGGACCGCGCGGTGACCCCA
>JAGZWV010000027.1 GCA_018378775.1 Collinsella sp.
TATCGGTCGGAGGGGTGGCTTTGTAAAGCCGTTTGTCTCCACCCGCGTAGCGGGTGGTTTAAAGCTGGCCGCTGCGCGGCCAGCGGACTAAAGTCTTGAATGAAACAAGGCCCGGCTCCGCTGCAACGGAGCCGGGCCTTGGTCGCCAGAATGGCGGAACCAACTACTCCACGGTAACGCTCTTTGCCAGGTTGCGGGGCTGGTCGACATCGCAGCCGCGCAGGATGGCAACCTCGCGGGCGAGCAGCTGCAGCGGGACGCTCGCCGTGATGGGGCTGAACACGTCGCGGACGGCCGGCACGCGAATGATGCAGTCGGCAATCTTGTTGATTTCCTCGTCGCCCTCGGTAGCAACGACGATGACCTTGGCGCCGCGCGCCTTGCACTCCATGAGGTTCGACACGGTCTTGTCGTAGGTGGCACTCTTGGTGGCCACGGCGATGACAGGGAAGCCCGGGTCGATCAAGGCAATGGGGCCGTGCTTCATCTCGCCGGCGGCGTAGGCCTCGGCGTGCAGGTAGCTGACCTCTTTGAGCTTAAGCGCGCCCTCGTAGGAAATAGCGGCACCCATGCCACGGCCCACGAACAGCGCCGACTGCGCGTCCTTGCACAGCAGGGCGGCCTCATGAACGGCCTCGGTTTGGGTATCCAAAATCCACTGGATCTGCTCGGCCGTATCGGAAAGCTCGCGGAACAGCATGCGCGCCTGCTTGGTGGTCAAGCGGTACTTGACCTGCGCCAGCAGCAGGGCCAAAAGCGTAAGGCTCACGACCTGGCCGATGAAGCTCTTGGTCGAGGCGACCGCGATCTCCTTGTTGGCCTTGGTGTAGATGACGCCGTCGCTCTCACGCGCCACGGGGCTGCCCACCACGTTGGTGATGCCGAAGACCTTGGCACCCTTGATGCGCGCGTCGCGAATGGCGGCAAGGGTATCGGCCGTCTCGCCCGACTGGGACACGGCCACGACGAGCGTCGTCGGCGTGATGATGGGGTTGCGATAGCGGAACTCGCTGGCCGCCTCCACCTCGGTGGGGATGCGAGCCCAGCCCTCAATGAGATTCTTGGCAATGAGGCCAGCGTGATAGCTGGTGCCGCAAGCGATCACGTAGACGCGGTCGATGTCGTTGAGTTCCTCGAGCGAAAGGCCCAGCTCGTCGATGTCGAGCTCGCCGGCCGGCGTCATACGACCAACCAGCGTGTCGCGCACAACGCGCGGCTGCTCGTGAATCTCCTTGAGCATAAAGTCGGGATAACCGCCCTTTTCTGCCATGTCCAGGTCCCAGTCGATGTGGGTGACCTTGGGCTCGATAACGTTGCCGGCCTCGTCGGTGTACTCGACGCCTGCGGGCGTGAGCTTGGCAAACTGACCGTCCTCGAGCACCACGACATCGCGGGTGGCGTCGATGAGCGCGATGACATCGGAAGCAACATAGGAGCCGGTTTCGCCCACACCGACTACGATCGGGGAATCCTTGCGGGCCACGGCGATCACGCCGGGCTCGTCAGCGCACACGGCGGCCAGACCATAGGCACCGACCACGTGGGTGCAAGCCTCGCGCACGGAGGCCATCAGGTCGTGCGTCTCGGCATAGGCCTCTTCGATCAGATGCGCGAAGACCTCGGTATCGGTCTCGCTCTTAAAGTGGTGGCCGCGACCCTCCAACTCTTCGCGCAGCTCGGCGAAGTTCTCGATGATGCCGTTGTGGACGATGGCGATACGACCGTCGCAGCTGGTGTGGGGGTGAGCGTTAACGACGGAGGGCTTGCCGTGGGTGGCCCAACGGGTGTGGCCGATACCGCAGGTAGCGTCGCTGTCGATATTGGAAAGCTCGCTCTCCAAGCCCGCGACCTTACCCACGCGGCGGATGACATCGAGGTGCGCCGCGGCGCCCTCGCCCACCTCGAGCGCGACGCCCGAGGAGTCATAGCCGCGATACTCCATACGCTTGAGGCCCGTGACCAGGATGTTCTTTGCAATATCAGAGCCGGTGTAGCCGACAATTCCGCACATAGGATAAATCCCTTCGTCCGCTTGACTGCAAAACGTCCACGCACAGGGGGCGCTGAGACGCATAACGTTCGAGTATTGTACTCACGCAAACGCAAGCTGATATACCAGAGGTGGTATCTCAACTTAGATACCACTCGATGCACACACGTCCAGCCGGTCCAAACCACCACAAAGGTACCTGCCCCCTTCGTGGTGGTCGCGCTGGCAACGGCGTTTCCCCAGATAAACCTGCCAAAATAAACCTGTCCCTTTTTGGTAGGTTTGGGATGCTACAATCTGGCTTGTACTTGAAACGCATCAAAGGGGCCGCTATGGCAAAGGTAAAAATCAGCGACGTCGCGCGCGAGGCCGGGGTTTCGTTGGGCACGGTTTCCAACGCGCTCAACCACCCCGAAAAGCTGCGCCCCGAGACCCTCAAGCTCATCAACGAGACCATCAATCGCCTTGGCTACCTGCCCAACCAAAGCGCCCGTCAGCTCGCGGGCGGCGCCACCAAGTCCTTTGGCCTGGTGCTCCCCCGTCTCGATCACGGCTTTTCGCTCCAAATCGCCAGCGGCGCCCACAACGAGGCCCGCAAGCACGGCTACGACTTGCTCATCGCCAACGCCGATAACGACGATATTCTCGAGGATCATTACCTGCGCTACTTTATGGGCACCCAGATGTCCGGCGTCATGGTTCAGCCCATGGCATCCCCCGACTGGCACCCCGCCATGACCAAGATGCCCGTGCCGATCGTCCATCTGGACATCCATTGCTCTGAGCCCGGCTACTACGTAGCGGCCGACAACGAGGCCCAGGGTCGCATCATTGCCGAACTTGCTATCGCCCGCGGCGCGCACCATATTGTCGTCGTCGGCCGAGCAGCATTTATGCAACTCACCCTGCGCGTCCTTGGCATTCATAAGGCGCTCGCCCTGCACCCCGATATCAAGATCGAAGTCATCGACGCCGGCGAATGGAATACCGCTGCCGACGGCTACGGCATCGGTGCCCAAATCGCCGAGCGCCCCGCGGACGAACGTCCCGATTTTGTCGTCGGTCTGACCGATGTGTTGGCCTCGGGCGTCGTTTCGGCACTGGTCGACAAGGGCATCTCTGTCCCCGGGCAAGTACGCGTGGCCGGATGCGACGGCAACCCGCTCGCTTGGAGCGGATCGGTCCCGCTCACTACGGTAGCGCCCCCGGGCTACGAGATTGGCCGCAAGGGTGTCCAACTGCTGATGGAGCAAATCGAGAACAAGGCCCCGGCAAAGATCAAGCATATCCGTGTCGGCTCCGTAGCGCGTACCGTCACCGCAGTCGCCGCCGAGGATATCAACCGCCAAGAACTGGTACGTCCGTTCCTACTGGAACGCGCCAGCACCCTGGCAAGCAGCCAGACCGACGCCACGGCCATCAACCTCGGTGCGTATCTATAGCACGCCCGCGAGTATGCTAAGTCGCCGCTTAAGCAAAAGGGGCCCGACCATTGCCGGACCCCTTTTGCTTAAGCGCAAACGTAAGCAATTGCTCGCTTCAACGCCGCAATTGTCTAGCGTGCGGCCTTGACCGCCGCCGCCAGGTCGAACAACGTATCGAGCACGGCCTCGCAGCCATCCACCACGTCCTGCGGCAGCGGCACGATATCGGGGACGGCAAAGACATGGCAGCCGGCCGTAATGCCCGAGACGCAGCCGTTGCGCGAATCCTCGACCACGGCACATTCCTCGGGAGCAAAGCCCGCGCGCTCGCAGGCAAGCAGATACATCTCGGGGTCGGGCTTGCCGTGCACGACGTCCTCGCCACACGTTACCGTTTCAAACTTGTCAAAGAGGCCAACCATCTTAAGGTTGCGCTCGGCCGTAACGAGGCGCGACGACGTCGCTAGACCAACGTGATAGCCCGCAGCCAGCAGCTCGTCTAGGCACTCGGCGGCGCCGGCCTTAAGTTCCAGTTCGGTCTTGACCATCTCGTCGCGAATCTCCTTGTGGCGACGATAGATCGCCTCGGTGGTTTCGTGGCTGCCATAATGTTTATCGAGGATGTCCATAACATCGGGCAGCGTGCGGCCGATAAACTGATGGATCAGCGCTTCATCAATCGCGAGCCCCAGCTCAGCGGCGCCTGCCTTCCAGGCCTTAATCCCCAAACGCTCGGTATCGACCAGCGTTCCATCCATGTCAAAAATAACAGCCTTGATCATATCGGTCCCCCATCGACTCTCGCTGTCGCGTTGCTGTAACTCTACCGCATTTGGCAACTTGTATATAACGTATATACCATATTGCACTTTCGTTACATAGGTAGAAGTCTTATGGCAAGTAACGCATTAGGATTATAGTTTTCGATCGAGTACTCAACGATAAGGACCGTTTCATGATTTTAGACACCACGGCACCCGCAGAGGAGCTTCAAGACAAGCTATCGGCGCTCGAACAGCTGCTTTTGGCATACGGGCGCGTGGCTATCGGGTTTTCCGGCGGCGTTGACAGCAGCTTTTTGGCCGCCGTATGCGCCCGCATCATGCCTACCAATACCCTCCTCGTCCATCTCACCACGCCGCTCATCGGCACGCCCGAGCAGGCCTCGTTTGAGCGGTCCGTTGATGGACAAGCCAATGAAGGGGCACATTTTAAGCTCCCCGTGCTCAATCTTTCGGTCGATCAGCTGCAGCTCCCCCAAGTAGCCTGCAACGATGCTAATCGCTGCTACCACTGCAAGCACGCCGGCTTTACCGCCATCGTCAACCACGCCAAGTCGCTCGGCTTTCCCACCGTCATCGATGGCAGTAATGCAAGCGATCGCGGTGACTACCGCCCCGGCATGCGTGCGGCAGAAGAGCTCGGCGTACGCTCACCCCTTATGGAGGTCGGCTTTACCAAGGACGAAGAGCGCGAGCTGCTGCGCGCATGGGGCTATCCCGTTTGGAACCTGCCGGCGGGAGCATGTCTTGCCACCCGCGTCCCCACGGGCGAGGAGCTTACGCGCGAGAAGGTCGATTTAATCCGCGCCTGCGAGGATTACCTGCACGATCTTGATCTGGCACAGGTACGCGCGCGCTTGATCGGCGGCTGCATGCATATCGAGGCCGCACCCGCAGATGTCGCCAAGATTGCTGCCCTCGGTGGCAACGCCGTCGATGCCGAGGGCAAAACCCCGCTGCCCGCCGTTATCGAGTCCGCGCTGCGCGAACTGGGCTGCGACCATATCTCCCCTGAGGTCACCCCCTACATCCACGGCAACATGAACCTTTAGGTTACGCCGTTTTACAAACGGCGTAACTGCTCGGCGCTGCGCAGGCCCCGGGCACGGCAATCTGACGTTCAACTTCACGGGCGCGACCAAAAGGTCAGCGCCCGCTTGTTTCACGTCACCTTACCGCACCCGGAGCCTGCTCGCTCGCATATGCTCAACCTGGACTGCGTTAACTGACCTACCAAAAAGGGACAGGTTTATTTTGGCAGGTTTTATCTGGGGAAATATCGCGAGACAATCGCCCCTCCAGCACCCATCTGGCCTCGGGAGGCACTAGAGAGGCGACCCGGCTGCATCTACTTCTTCCGATATCGGCGGTTACGACTCGTCGATGAACCCATTACTTCGATGAGCCCTTTATCCGCCATTTTTGGCAGATGGTAACGGACAGACGAAATTCTGACCCCCGATGCAACCGCTATTTCTCGCGCCGTCATATCCACTTCGGCGCTGAGAGCCTCCAGGATCCTATCCGCCGTCGAAGCTGACGGTTCTCTGTTCCTATCGATAATTTCGAACGTGTCTTTGCCGCATTTTGACAGGGCATGTTTATCTACAAGGTCCCCGCAGATCAGGCGAATGTCATCCGAATCCCACTTCAGGGCCTCTCGTATTTTTTGAACATCGCATACGCACCCATGCTCCCGCATAAACATGAGCAATGTTTCTTCGCGATCCGTCAGCTCGGTGCCCACATGGTTCTGAATCCACGTGCGGTTTTCAGCAAGCTCCGCCCCGTGCCGGGAAAGCAGTACCGTAAACGAATCGGCCTTAACGATAAATTTCGGCCTGCCAAGCGAACGAGACTCCATCTCGCGAATCATAGCCGGGATACCAGATCCCTGGCTTTCCGCAACGGCCCCCTCGGCATGCTCTAACGGCGTCGCCCCCATTAGGCTCATGAGCTTTGGGTTTCGGCAGCGCGATTCCCCGTCTGCAAGATTGTCCACCGTCTTTCCGCCCCAAAGGCCGCCAGGGTTTTTGATCTCTATTCTGTCTGGATAGATATCGACACTCACGGCCTGCCCCACAAACATGGGCGAATATTCTCGATGGATGCAGGCATTTGCCAAGGCCTCGCGCAAAACCTCCTGGGGAACTTCCCAATCCTCCCTTCTGCCAGCGCCTTGCACTATCGTCGCTTTGCGCAAGTTTCGTCCAATCGCGGCAAGGGCATCTTCGATGCAAGCCGGAATCGGGCCATCGCACAACTGGCGGTCAATAAACCGGGGTTGCCCGGGTGCAGATTTTTCCACATCGGAATGAACGGCGACATCGATCATCAGTTTAGGATAGAACTGCTGGGGGTAAATTCCCGCCGACAGAAGCCCCGCGAGCTTCACGGCACCATCCTTTGTAGTGATATTGAGTCTGACCAGCTGCTTTTCCAGCGTATCGGCCCCGCGCAAAACGCGCGGGGTCTGCAGCCGGCGATTTGCGATAATAGACCGCACGACATCTGGATCCAAATCCTCGACCGTTGCCTCCGAAACCACCGTTCCGTCTGCATCGCTCGGAAGCAACGCACTCTGCAGCTCATATAGCTCAGCGGGTGACATCTTGATATCTTTATCATCCACGCGCTTGTAGCTACCGTTCTGCACGCCGCGCGCGCCGATATAGCAAGGCTTCGCTTTAAGCTCAAGTTCAAAGATGCGCACCAGAAGCACCTGGAGCCCGTCGACCTCGCCTCGATCAAGCTCATACCGCGGCGCATGGGCCACCACTGCCGCTGAGCCTCCGTCTCCGATACCCGAAACAAACTGATCGCGCACCCTATCGATAGCAAAGTTAGCCGAAGGAACAAATCCTTCGGCCTCGTTCAGGCCCAAAATAATGAGCCCACCCGCAGTGTTCGCAAAAGCGCTCACTGTCTCCCATACGTCTGCGCTCAATTTATTCGTGCAGGCTTTAACTTCTACCGATGCGTCATCAGTCCCCCGCCTGCGAAGGCGCTCAACAATAAGGCCAAGAGGTTCATCCAGCAGCATTGGCATTCCGTCTCTCTAAAACGATAGATTTATCTCTCTAAAGTATAGTATATCTCTCTAACTTTAGAGAGATAAGCACCTTATTTTAGAGAGATGCATCAAATTCACTGCTAGATTGCCTAATGCTATCTCTTTAACTGACCTTCTCGTTAGAGAGACATTTAGAGAGACGAGCGCAATCTCTCTAATCATGGGCTCCACTCTTTAAGGTGCACACTTCCTAACCGTGCCCTAAGTTGCGGTGAAATAACTCACGATTAACCTGCCAATAAGGGACAGGCTTATTTTGGTAGGTTTTATCTGGGGAAACTCCGAATAGCCCCACATGCATAACCGCTGCAGCTCCATATGAGGCAAATGAACCAGCAGCGTTTGCCCCAAAATCTTGAGTATTTGTTCGACAGAACGGCCCCTGCCGGCTCCTGCTAGACTGGTAGATTCCCAACCGTCCATCCAGGAGCCTCAATGTCGCGCAAGTCCGCCTACAAGCAAGTACTTTCCATCGGCACCGCCGTGGTGCTGGGATTTGCGTTGTTCACAGGGTCACTGGACGGGGCGCCCAGGCTGCTCTCGCCGCAAAGTGATGAGCAGGCAGCGGCCCTGGCCGAAAAACAAAACGAGAGTCCCAGCCGTACCGACGACGAGGCAGACCTGGTTGCCCGACTCGAATCGGGAACAGCGAGCTCCTCGGACTCTCAAAATAGCCAAGACTCTGGCGATGGCTCCGATTCCGCCGCGACCGACACCGGTGACGACGCTTCCACAGACGGCGCCGCCACCCCCATCGACGAAGTCGAAAACCCCGATCTCGACCGCGCCCGCGGCGTATATCTCAGCAGCATTCCCGACTACGCCGGCAACCCCTACGTTGCCCTGCGCGCCGACAGCACGCACCCGCTCGGCACGCCGTCATTCACGCTCGATGAATACGAGCGCGCCACAGAAGAGGGCTGCTTTAAGAAGTTCTCCAAGCTCGACAGCTTGGGCCGCACCCGCAAAGCGCTCGCCTGCGTGGGCCCCGAATCGCTTGGTCAAGGCGAGCGCGGCGATATCTCGCGCATCCACCCCGCCGGCTGGCACCAGCAGCGCTACGACTTTATTCCAGGCCAGAGCCTGTACAACCGCTGCCACCTTATCGCCTGGTCGCTCTGCGGCGAAAACGCCAACCGCAAGAATCTCCTCGCCGGTACGCGTTATCTCAACGAGACAGGCATGCTACCGTTTGAAGAGCAGATTCTCAACTATATTCGCGATACGGGTAACCATGTGCTCTACCGCGTCACGCCCATGTACAACGAAGAGGAACTTGTCTGCCGCGGCGTGCGCCTGGAGGCACAGTCGGTCGAGGACCACGGCAAGGCCCTCTGCTTCCACGTGTACTGCTACAACCTGCAGCCGCATGTGCAGATCGACTACGCCACCGGCCGCAATCAGGCCTCGGGAGACTAGGGCCGGCCAAGCTGCCCCAAAAACCCAACATGATCCGTTTTCCTCCGTCCCCCAGGGATAAAAAAGGGCCGCCCTGGATTGCCCAGAGCGGCCCTTGCGTCGGCAAGCCCCACGCTACTTGGCGCGGCCCTCCTCATAGCGCTCGACCAGCTTGGCCTGAACGTCATAAGGCACCTGCTCATAGCCCGCGGGCTTCATGGTAAAGTCGCCCGTGCCGCGCGTGATAGAGCGCAGGCGCGTCGAGTAATCCGTCAGCTCGGCCAGCGGCGCCTGGGCAATGACCACGGTGTCTCCGCGCTCATCGGTTTCCATGCCCGTCACGCGACCGCGCGAGGCCGAGATGTCGCCCATCACGGCGCCGGCGTAGCTCTCGGGGATAGTCACCGTGATTTCCTCGATGGGCTCCAGCACCACCGGGTCGGCATCGGCACACGCCTTGCGCAGGCCGATGCGAGCCGCCGCGCGGAACGCCATCTCATTGGAGTCGACGCTGTGATACGAACCGTCGTACACAGCCACGCGAATGCCCGTAAGCGGGTAGCCGGCAATGATGCCGTCCTTCATAGTCTCCTGAACGCCCTTGTCCACGGCGGGGATCAGCGAACGCGGAATGCGACCGCCCACGACCTCGTCTACAAACTCATAACCGTCGCTCGTACCGTCGGGCCCAACGAGCGGCTCAACGCGCAGCCAGCAGTCACCATACTGGCCGGCGCCGCCGGTCTGCTTCTTGTGGCGGCCCTGGGCACTTGCCGTACGGCGAATGGTCTCGCGATACGGGATGCGGATCGGCACGCTCTTGGCAACGACCTTGGTGCGGTCCTCCAGACGGTTGAGCAGCACCGAAACCTGCGCCTCACCAACGGCGGAGATAATGGTCTGGCCGGTCTCCTCGTCGCGGTCGATGCTCATGGTCGGATCGGCCTTGCAGGCCTTCTCGATAAACGTGTAGAGCTTCTCTTCGTCGCCGCGATTCTCGGCCTCGATGGCAATGCGGTACTGCGAGTTGGGGAACTTAAACGCCGCAGCCTCGACCTTGCCGGTAATCGAGAGCGTATCGCCCGTCTCGGCCGCCAGCTTGGGTGCCACGATAATGTCGCCGGCATAGGCGTGACCGACCTCGGTCATGTCGCGGCCGCACATCACATACAGGTGAGCCAGACGGTCGCCCTTGCGGGTACGCGCGTTGATCAGCTCAAGACCCGGCTCAAGCGTACCCGTCAGCACCTTGATAAAGCTGATGCGACCCTGCTGCGGATCGGCCAAGGTCTTAAACACAAACGCCACCGGACGGTCATCGTCACTCGAGATCTTAAGCGAATCGCCGTCGATAAGCGGCATCTCACCGTAGTCGGTCGGCGCCGGGAAGTACGTCGCGATGTCGTCCATCAGCGAGTTGACGCCCTGCTCCTTGATGCAATCGCCCGCAAAGACCGGCACAAAGATGCGCTCGGCAATCGCCTTCGACAGCAAGCCCTCAAGCTCCTCCTGCGTCAGCGTCTCCTCGCCTTCCAGGTACTTCATCATCAGCTCATCGTCGGCCTCGGCCACCAACTCGCACAGATGGTCATGGGCCTCCTCGGCCTGGGCACGATACTCCTCGGGAATCTCCGACTCAACGGCTTCGGTGCCGTTGCAATGGCGCGCCTTCATGCGCACCAGGTCGATGATGCCATCAAAGTCCTCGCCCTCGCCCCAGGGAAGGGTCACGGCGCCCAATCGCGTGCCAAAGCGCTCCTGCAGCAGGTCCATCGTGGTCGCAAAGCTGGCCTCGGAGCGCGACAGGCGGTTTACGAACACCGCACGCGCCAAGCGCAGGTCCTCGGCGGCATACCAGAGCTTAACCGTCGTAGGCTGCGGGCCGGCCTCGGCGTCGACCACAAACAGAGCCGTCTCGCAGACGCTCATCGCGGCAAAGGCGTCGCCGATAAAATCGGGGTAACACGGGGCATCGAGCACATTGATGCGCGCGCCCTTCCAGTCGATCGGTGCAATGGTCGTCGAGATGGAAAATGCACGCTTGACCTCTTCGGGGTCATAGTCGAGCGTGGGCTTGGTGCCGTCGTGGCCGCCCAGGCGGGCGGTCTTGCCAGAAAGGTGGAGCATGGCCTCGGCGAGTGAAGTCTTGCCCACCCCGCCTTGGCCTACGAGCACCACGTTCCTTACATTGCCGGTCTTGGGAGCACCCATGATGACCTCCTTGCAGGGCCGCGCGCATTGCGCGACGCCAACGGGGAGAGTTCGCGGTCGGTGCCATCCCGGGAGCAGCATGGTCGGCAGCCGAGCCGACTCACCCTCCAAATGTCCTATGCCACCACCCTACCCTCACGGGCGACCGTCCATGCACACCTTTCGGCACACGTATGAATACAGGCGGCGAGAGGAAGAGACAAGCTTGTGAGGCGATTATTGAACCCCGCCGATGCAAACAAAAAGCCGCCACAGACCGTAAGACCTGCGGCGGCTTCGCCTCAATTAATAGTTGAGCAAATACCTGAGCCTATCCCTCGATACGGCTCAAAAACTCACGCGTGCGCTGCTCGCGCGGATGGTCGATAACCTGCTCGGCCGGACCCTCCTCGACAATGCGGCCTCCGTCCATAAAGACCACGCGATCGGCAACATCGCGCGCAAACTGCATCGCGTGGGTCACGATCACCATCGTCATATTCTGCGCGGCAAGGTCTTTAATGACACGCAGCACCTCGGCCGTTAGCTCGGGATCGAGCGCCGAGGTCGGCTCGTCAAAGAACAAGATTTCCGGGTCGAGCGCCAAGGCGCGGGCGATACTCACGCGCTGTTGCTGACCGCCCGAAAGCTCACACGGAACCTTGTTCTCGTTGCCCACAAGCCCCATCTGAGCAATCAATTCATGCGCACGAGCTTCCGCCTGCTCGCGCGGGCGCTTAAGAACGCGGATCGGCGCATCGGTGATGTTTTTCATCACGGTATAGTGCGGGAACAGATTGTAGTTCTGAAACACCAGGCCAAATCGCGAGCGCGCTTGCCTGGGCACATCGCCCTTCGCATAGACCGCGCCCGAACCCGCATCCGTCGCAACGGCAAGGTCGCCAAACGAGAGCGAGCCTCCGTCGAGCGTCTCGAGCAGCGTGGCACACCGCAGCAGCGTGGACTTGCCGCCACCCGAAGGCCCGATAATCGCCACGACCTCTCCACGCTTTACCTCGAGCGAGATATCCTTGAGCACCTCATTGCCGCCAAACGCCTTGCGAGCGTTCGATATATTCATTACCGAATTAATCATGGTAGTAATCCAATTTTTTCTCGGCGGCGCCCAGCAGCATCTCGACAACGAAATTAAAGACCCAGTAAATCAGCGCCGCAATCGCAAACGGCACCATGCTCACCTGCGAGGCGACCAGCGCCTTGGCCGTCGAGAACATCTCACCCACGCCAATGGCAAACGCCAGCGACGTGTCCTTGACCAGCGTGATGATCTCGTTGCCCATCGCCGGCAGAATACGCTTGGCGACCTGCGGCATCACGATATACAGAAACGTCTGCACGCGCGAATAGCCCAGCACCTCGGCAGCCTCGTATTGACCGCGCGGAATGGACTGCAAGCCCGAGCGATAGATCTCGGCAAAGTAACCGGCGTAGTTGATGATGAACGCCACGACGCACGCCGTCCACTTGGAATCGGGCGTGAGCGAAATGCCAAACACGTAATACGGGGCAAAGTAGATGGCAAACATCTGCAGCATGAGCGGCGTGCCGCGCATGACCGAGATATAGATGCGCGCAATCCAGCGAAGCGGCGCGATTTTGCTCATGCGCATAAACGCCACGGGAATTCCCAGCGGAATCGACCCGAGCAGCGTCAACACAAACAGCTGCAAACTGACCAAGAACCCCTGGCCAAGCATCTGCATCATGACCTGAATAGACATTACTTGAGCACCCAATTATCGAAAGATAGACCATAGCTTGAATACTTGTCGCAGAGATCCTTAACCGTACCGTAATCGTAGAGTGCCTTGAGCGACTCGGTCACGGCGTCGGCCGACTTGGTGTCGCCCTTCTTAAAGCCGACGGCGTAGTGCTCGCTGGACAGCGGCTCATCAAGCTGCGTATAAGCATCGGGCTTGGCGGCAAGCTGATACTGGGCAATCGAAAGGTCGCAAGCCACGGCATCGACCGCGCCGCTCTCGAGCTGCATAAACGCCGTGTTGTACTCACCGATGGTGTCGAGCGTGGCAAACGTCGCCGCCAGATCCTTCTGGTCACCCTCAAGCACATCCTGCGCAGCGGAATCGGTCTGGGTAATCACGGTCTTGCCGGCAAGATCGTCCCAGCTCTTGATGCCTGCATCCTTCTTTACCACCAGCACCTGCTCGTTGAGCATGTACGGCTCGGAGAACGTGTAGTCGTCCTCACGGCCCTCCATGGTAAAGCCATTCCAGATGCAGTTGATGGCGCCCGAGTTAAGCAGCGTATCCTTGGCATCCCAGTCGATGGCCTCGTATTTGACCTCCCAGCCCTGCTTATCGGCAACAGCCTTGGCCAGATCGAGATCAAAGCCGGTGTACTCGCCATCGTCGCCCACAAAGCCGTACGGAGGATAGGACTTATCAAAGCCCACCACGAGCTTCTTGGACTCCGCAGCGCCCTTCACATCCTTGGCCGCGGCAGAGCCAGCAGCGGAGCCCTTGCCGGCACCACCGCCGCAACCGACAAGACCAAGGCCAAGCACCGTAGCGAGCGAGCCGGCTAGACCAACAAACTGACGACGAGACATATCGGTGTTCATGGTATCCCCCCTTGATGGCACTTTAGTTAAGTAAAGTGAGTCGTGTAACGTCCAGAATCATACACTTTAGTGAGATGGAGTACAAGGGAGGGTTTGCCCGCCGGGTGCCGGGGCAGGGGTTAAGTTTGCTGCTCTACAGTCCTGCTCACGACGGAGAGCACATTAAGTGCTCTCCTGTTCGTGCGGAACTCGCGACAAACTTAACCCCTGCCCCGGCACCCGGCGGGCAAACGTCGTTGGGTTTATCACTGACATGAAGTGGGCGCTTGCATATCGTCCGCTAGCTTGGCACGATACAATGCTTTCAGATTTCAATTTGTAAATTAGTGGGGTTAATTCATGGCAGAATCTCGTGCGGAGCGTAAGGCTCGTCGTGCTTTGATCGAGGCGGCTGAGGGGTCGGGGGAGAAAAAATCTTCTAAGAAATCCAAGTCGTCTCTGAATGCGAAGGGTAAGTCGGCTAAGGGCAAGGCTAAGGCCAAGCGTCCCGGCTCTCGTCGGAGCGAGGATAAGGCATCTCAGACTCGCTCCAAGCGCCCGTATAAGAATCCGGTTCCGTCTGCGCGTGAGGCTGTGGATCCCAAGTCTCCCTGTTCCATCATGAGAGCTTGTGGCGGATGCACGGCGCTCAATCGTCCTTATAAAAAGCAGTTGGCAGCTAAGCAGGCTGCTATGGAGGAGCTTTTTGCTTCGCTTTGTGAGCGTGAGGGCATTGCTGTAGATCCTATTCGTGGCATGGGTGTCACCCTGGGCGACCCGGGCAAATATCCTGCGCCGCGCGGTTTTCGCCATAAGGCCGCCACTCCCTTTGCTCCCGGTAAGGAGGGCGCTGTCCGTTGCGGTTTCTTTGAGCGCGGCACGCACAAGATCGTTGCCGTACCCGAATGCCCCGTCGAGGCACCGGGCGCCCGTCAGATTCTCAACGGCATCGCACGCGAAGCTGAGCGGCTGCATATTCCCGCCTTTAATGAGGACAAGCATCTTGGTTTGCTTCGCTATGCCGTCGTCCGCTGCGGTTGGCGTACCGACCAGGTCATGGTCACGCTCGTGACCGCTCAGCGCGACTTGCCGCATGCGCAGGAGTTCTTTGAGGCTGTCGCCGCACTCAATCCGCACATCGTCACCGTCGCCCAAAACATCAACGGACGCCCCGGCAACGCCATCCTCGGCGAGGAAACCCGCATTGTATATGGCGCCGAGTGCATGCGCGACCAGCTGCTCGGTTGCGAATTCGATATCTCCCCTACCGCGTTCTATCAGACCAATCCGCAGCAGACCGAGCTACTCTATCAGCTCGCGATTGACGGCATGGACCTGCAGCAGGGTGACATTCTTATGGACGCTTACTGCGGCAGCGGCACCATCGGTCTGTGCGCCGCGAAGGATGCCCGGGACAGAGGTGTCGGCATTATGCTGCTCGGCGTGGAGCGCAACCCGGCGGGCATTGCCGACGCACGTCGCAATGCCGAGCTCAACGGCCTCACCCGCAGCGCTTGGTTTATGGCCGACGATGCCACCGACTACATCCTAGATGCCGCCGATAACAACGAGCGCGTCGACGTCCTCTCCATCGACCCGCCGCGCGCCGGCTCAACGCCCGAGTTTCTTGAGGCCGCCTGCGCACTTAAGCCGCGCCGCATCACCTATATCAGCTGCAATCCCGTGACCCAAGAGCGCGACCTACACCAGCTCCTCGACGGTGGCTATCGCCTGCTCAAGATCACGCCGGTCGACATGTTCCCTCATACCGACCACACCGAGACCGTCGCGGTCCTCGAGCGCCGCTAATTCTCCGGCACGGGAAAGGGGGCGGCCCGCCTGGACCGCCCCCTTTCATTGGGCATATGAGTCTCGTTACATCCCCTTGCGCAGGTCGCATACGTCGGCTGCCGCCATCTCGCGCAGCAGCGTCTCGCGGTCGCGCGTCACGATCAGGTCCAGCGGGAAGTGAATCTCGTCGAGCAACTTGCGGGCGTGCTCGAGCTTGCCAATGGCCATACCAATGTGGGCATCGGTCGACACACCAATACCCACGCCCAGCTCGGCGCAGCGCTCGGCAATCTTGCGGCATACGGCCCAATGCTCAGTGTCGGCACCGTGCTCAAGACTATGGTTATTGATCTCAATGATCTTGTGCTTGGCCTTGGCCGCCAGCAGCACCTCATCGATATCGAACGGCACGCCCGAACGACCCGTATGCCCAAGCATGAACACCTTGGGGTGCTCCAGGGCATTGATGTACATCTGGGTCGTTTGGGTGAGCGTCGCGCCTTCGGCAAACTGCGGGTTATGCACGCTTGCCACCAAATAATCCAAATTACGCGTCACCAAATCGAACAGCGAATGCTGGTGACTGTACGAATCGCCGGCAATATCGAGCGACACGGGAATGTCCTCGCCAAACAAGCTTCCGTCCAGCGAAACGATATCGGCCTCGGCGCCGCGAAGCACCAGCACGCCGCTCCAAATGCGCGGCCAGATATCCTGGTTGATAAAGAACTGGTAACTGCGCAGGTCGTTGGGGCAAGCCGTAACCATAGAGCTCAGATGGTCGGCAGATCCGAGCACCTGCAGGCCACGTTCCGCCGCCCAGTACACATTCTCCTCAATGGTTGAGTACGCATGCGCGGAGAACAGCGTATGAGTATGAATATCACAAGAAAGAAGGTAGGGCATCGGGTCTCCTTGTCCAGTATGGCCGTCGCGTATATTCATTGTACGCATAGCTTTCGGCAGTCGTAAAACTGCTTCATCCCAATCACACAACGGCATAGACAACGGGGTCTGGCTTAAAACCAAACCCCGTTTCACGTAAAACATTGTAAGCAGAGCGCTTTACTTTTGACGATACTCGTCGGCCAGCTGCTTCCAGGCGGGCAGTGAGTTAACGATAGTCTCGTAGCTCACACAGTAGCCCAAGCGGAACCAGCCCGGCATGCCAAAACTGTCCGAGGGCACTGCGAGCAGTTCGTACTTCTTCGCGCGCTCGCAGAAAGCGTTCGCATCGGGCTCCAGCGCCTTCACCCACAGGTAGAATGCACCATCCGGCTCAACATAGGTGTAGCCGTACTCCGCTAGTGCATCGGTAAGCGCGGTGCGGTTGCGTGCATAGGCCTCAACGTCACTCGGCTCATCGATGCAGTCGATAATTACGCGCTGGAAGAGCGCCGGCGCGCACACGAAGCCCAGCGTACGGGCGGCACCCGCAACAGCCGGCATCAGACGCGCAGCCTGCGGATTGGTATTGGGAACCAGGATCCACCCCACGCGCTCGCCCGGCAGCGAAAGCGACTTGGAATACGAGTAGCACACGATGGTGTGCTCGTAGATCGAAGGCACCCAAGGCACCTCGGCGCCATAGACAATCTCGCGATACGGCTCATCCGAGATGAGCATAATCGGGTTCTCGGGATCGCGCTTGGCGTTGACCTCGCGTAAAACATTGGCCAGTCGCGTCAGGGTATCGCACGTATACACGGCGCCGGTCGGGTTGTTGGGTGAGTCGATAATGACGGCAGCCGTCTTATCGGTAATCGCCTTGAGCACGTTATCCACGCTCAGCTGGAACGTATCTTCATCGGCGAGCGCCTCGACACACGTACAGCCGGCCTTCTCAATCCACACGCGATACTCCGGAAAATACGGCGCAATGACGATAACCTCATCGCCCGGGTTCGTAACGGCGTTGAGCGTGCAGGTGAGCGAAGCCGCGGCGCCCACGGTCATAAAGACATCCTTGCCCTCATAACTCGTACCAAAGCGGCGGTTGAGCGACTCAGCCACGGCGGTACGGCACTGCGGCAGGCCCGGTGCGGGCGTGTATCCGTGCAGCTGGTCACTCGGCAGTTCAAGCGCCTTTTTGATGGACTCCGCCACGGCAGCGGGCGCCGGAACGCTCGGGTTGCCCAGCGAGAAATCGAACACGTTTTCCGCGCCGATTTGCGCCTTACGCTCAAGGCCATAGCTAAAAATCTCGCGGATGATGGAGCTTTCTGCACCGCGAGCATACATGGTTTCGTTGATCATCTGTTCCCCTTTCGCATAGGCGCTATTGTACGCTTTAGCCGAGCAAAGTGCCGCAGCAATGTTAATTGGGGACAGACTTAAATGCGTGAAAACGCTCATTTAAGTCTGTCCCCAATCAACAGATGGCCCAATATCGCTCAAAAGAAAAAGCCTCCGCAGGTTTCCCCGCGGAGGCTTTCGCCACAAAGACTATTTGTCGGTATCGGTATCGGCATCGACGACGACATGGTCATCGTCAGCATCATCGGATGCGGCTTCGGCATCCTCCTGCATGGCCGCCTGCGCAAAGGCCGCGGCATCAGCCGCCAGCTCCTCCTCGCTCATGCGAGGCGCGCGCTTCTTGGTCGGCATGCCGGCCGCCTTGGCATTGCGCTCCTCCTTGGCCGCCAGGATATCGCCCTCGCGCTCAAGGTAGGCATTCCACTCGTTGTCGAGCAGGGCGTTCACGGCGTCGCCCTCGACGGTCTCGCGCTCAAGCAGCACCTTCGCCATCAGATCGAGCTGATCGCGACGGGCGTCCAGGATCTCGACCGCACGACGATGGGCCTCACGCATAATGCGCTGAACCTCGATATCGATGCGGCGCGCCGTCTCCTCGGAGTAATCCTGGTGATCGGCGTAATCGCGACCCAGGAATACCTGATGCTGCGCCTCGCCAAACACTTGCGTGCCCAGCTCCTCGCTCATGCCCAGGCGCGTGACCATCTCGCGCGCCATCTTGGTTGCGCGCTCCAAATCGTTGCTCGCGCCCGACGTAATATCATCGCACATGAGCTCCTCGGCAACGCGACCGCCCAAGAACACGGCGAGCTCGTCGAGCATCTCGTTCTTGGTCTTGAGGAAGTGGTCCTCCTGCGGAAGCTGCAGCGTGTAGCCCAGAGCCTGACCGCGGCTGACGATCGAGATCTTGTGGACCGGATCGGAGTGCTCCAGGATGTGGCCCACCAGGGCGTGACCGCTCTCGTGGTAGGCAATCGTGGTGCGCTCGGCCTCGGTCATCACGCGACCCTTGCGCTGCGGTCCGGCAATCACGCGCTCCATCGATTCCTCGACCTCGTCCATCGAGATCACGGAACGATGACGGCGAGCGGCCAGCAGCGCAGACTCGTTGAGCAGGTTCGCTAAATCGGCACCAGTAAAGCCAACGGTCATCTGGGCGAGCTTCTCAAACTTAACGTCCTCGTCCATCGGCTTGTTCTCGGCATGCACGCGCAAAATCTGCTCGCGGCCCTTCACGTCCGGACGGTCGACCGTAACCTGACGGTCAAAACGGCCGGGACGCAGCAGCGCCGGATCCAGAATGTCGGGGCGGTTGGTGGCGGCGATCAGGATGACCGACTCGCTCTCCTCAAAACCGCCCATCTCGACCAGCAGCTGGTTGAGCGTCTGCTCGCGCTCGTCGTGGCCGCCGCCCAAGCCGGCTCCGCGCTGACGTCCCACGGCATCGATCTCATCGATGAAGATGATCGACGGGGCCTGGGACTTGGCCTCCTTAAAGAGGTCACGCACACGGCTGGCGCCGACGCCCACGAACATCTCCACAAAGTCAGAGCCCGAGATGCTAAAGAACGGCACGCCCGCCTCGCCGGCAACGGCCTTGGCCAGCAGCGTTTTACCGGTGCCCGGAGGGCCAACTAGCAACACGCCACGCGGGATCTTGGCACCCAGCTTGCGATAGCGATCCGGATCGCTCAAAAAGTCACGGATCTCCTCGAGCTCCTCGACTGCCTCGTCCACGCCGGCAACGTCTTCAAACTTGACCTTGGGGCGTGTGGCCTCGTTGGTCTTGGCGTTGGTCTTGCCAAACTGCATGTTCCTGTTGTTGGCGCCCATCATCTGGCGCATAAAGTAGAACATGATGGCGATAAGGGCGATCGTCGGAAGCACACTCATCGCCAAGTCGCCCCAAAAATCGGGATCGTTGGTGTTGACGATGTACTTGGTATCGGGGTGCTCCGCCATGAGCTCGGCAAGCGAATCGGAGCCGACATAGGTCGAGGAGAAGCTCTTGAGCTCACTCGTGTCGCCCTTGTCCTTTTTTGTCTTCCAGTAATGACCCGCCACGCTTCCGTCTTGAACCGTATAGGTCAGATCTTCGACGCGATCCTGCTTGATGGCGCTCACCATCTCGCTCGTCGCGAGCTTAACGGTATTGCTGGAATTGGCAAAGCCGGAGCCCATGTTAAAGAAGGCGTAGCCCAGAAGCGCGCAAGCCAAAATAAAATACAGCCAGCCCGTACGCGTGGGCTTCTTGCCTCCGGGCATCCCCGGGATCTTTGGGTCCCGGGGAGTCTGGGAATTGTTGTCGTTACGGTCGTCGGGCATCTTACGAATAAACCTCCGGTTTCAAAATGCCCAGATACGGAAGGTTGCGATAGCGCTCGGCATAGTCGAGGCCGTAGCCCACCACAAAGGCATCGGGGCAATGGGTTCCAACATACTTGGGCGTGATGGCCGAGACGCGGTCCTCAACGTCCTTCCACAGGAAGGCGGCGACCTCCAGAGAAGCGGGCTTGCGGCTCTCGAGGTTCTTCATCAGATACTTGAGCGTCAGGCCCGAGTCCAGAATGTCCTCGACGATCAGCACGTCGCGACCGCGGATGTCGATATCCAGGTCCTTAATGATACGCACGATACCCGAGGACTTCACACCGTCGCCATAGCTCGAAACAGCCATGAAATCGATGTTGGTCGGCAGCTCGATCTTACGCATCAGGTCGCCCATAAAGACCACGGCGCCGCGCAGGACCGCAATCAGCACCAGATCCTTACCCGCGTAGTCGCGCGTAATCTCCTCGCCCAGGCGAGAGACGATACCGTCGATATCCTCCTGCGTGAACAGAACCTTCTCGATATCCGGATGTTGAGAAGCCATGACAACCCTTTCTTGTGCTTATCGCCCACACACCGCCGTATGGACGCGAACTACACATTCTAGCAGCGCACGGGGTAAATTTACCAGCCCGTGCGCCATCAGCGCGGGAATACCGTCAACGTCGCACAGAATAGCAGGCGTGGGACGCTATTCCGCATCGACCACGCGGAGCAGATATGCCACGCGCGTTGCGGCCGTGCACTTAAAACGCTCGTCCGCGCGAACTCCGGCGACCCACACCACGGCACCCCCCGGCGCCGTCCTCACCATGGGCACGCCGGCGCGCTCGGAAACGGGAATGCGAGCCTCGCCTAGCAAATCGGATACTTTCTTGCTTCGGCCACTCATCCCTAACGGGCACATCACGTCTCCCGGCGCGGGACCGTCCACCCACAGGCGCGCCAATCGCGCCTCGGCAGGGATCTCGCCACGCGAGCCCGCCAGGATCCGCTCACTATCGCTGTCGGCAAAACCCAGGGCAGCCGCGTCTACCAAAGCTGTCACTTCCCCGGCAGCCGCAAGCTCACGGGCGCGGCGCACGATATCGCATCCCGGCTCAACAGCCATCGGTTCTGTGACCAGCATACGTCCCCCGCCCAACGGCAAACGACCGGGTACGGTAACCCAGTCCGCGACCAGGCCCTCGCGAGCCGCCGGCGCCTTAAACGCCAGCATGCCAAACTCAATGCGTGCGTCAATCCCCGCCGGAAGCGTGACCGAGCCGGTGCCCTCGGCAACGCAGGAAAGGACTCGCTCCACATGTCGCATCTCGGGACGAGCGTCCGGATCGATGCGCTTAATCGCCAGTCGCACGATGCGCCGCGCGATTACCACCTCGGCCGCAGCCAGGCGCCTGGCATCGAGCACCAGTGCGCCCGCTGCCTCTTTGCGCAAACAGCTTCGAAACGCCTGTGCCGAAAGCTGAGACAAAAACGCGTCCTCATCGCCTAAGATCTCGCAGGCGGCGCCAATCGTCTTGCAGACGCTCGCGTTGCGCTGCGCCACCACTGGCATTACTCGATGGCGCACGTAGTTTCGCAGATACGAGATATCCTCATTGCTCTCGTCTTCACGCCACGGCTGACCATGTACCTGTAGATAGCCCACGAGCTCGCCATGAGTTAGGTCGAGCAAGGGACGTACCACGATATTCCTCCGGCGAGGAATGCTCGATAGGCCAGCGGGCCCCGAACCCTTAATCGCGTTCATCAAAAACGTTTCCGCGCGATCCGAAGACGTGTGCGCGGTGCAGATACGAGCCGCCGTTCGCGGTGCCCCCGTCTGGGCGCAGAGCTCGCGAACATACCTCCGCGCCGCGGCATAGCGCACTTCGCGGGCCGCGGCCTCAATATTGCCCGACTCCCCATCAAAATAAGCGTGCTCCACGCACAGCGGTAAACCATATTTCGCGCAGAGCTCACGCACAAAGGCCTCGTCGCCATCGGACGCCTTGCCGCGCAGATGATGGTTTACATGCAGCACATGCAGGCGCTCGCGAGCAATGGGGGCAACACCGCGCCCGTCTTGGATATCCAGCTTTGATGTGCACGCCATAAGAAGCAGTGCCGTCGAGTCCGCGCCGCCTGATACCATGAGCACGACAGGAGCAGCCTGCTGCCTCGTTCGGATCTCATCGACTGCCCCGGGCACGGCATGGTGTCCGTAATGCTGTGATACCGTAGGCATTTGCTTCCTCCTCTATTCGTCCGCACCCATTGTATCCTTTGGAATCTTATGTCTCGTCTGCACCTTCATATCCTTGGCAGCGGCTCAAAAGGCAACTGCGCGCTCATCGAAGGCCCCCGGGGGCTCATCATGATTGACGACGGTCTTTCTCGCCGCGAGACATTAAAGCGCATGGCAGAACTGGGGCTCTCGGCAGACAACGTCTCGGCTCTTCTCATTACTCATGAGCATAGCGATCACATCAAGGGCCTCGATGTCTGGTGCAAGCACTGGCACGGCCCCCTCTTTGCCAGCAGGGGCACTCTTTCGAGCAAAGAAAATCTTTCGCATCTGCCTGTCGAGGAATTCGATCCCGGTGACACCCTATCCATTGCCGGCATCCACGTGCAAACCTACTCAACGTCACACGATGTCATCAATCCAGTCGGCTATCGATTCGACACCCTCGATGATTCCATCGGCTTTGCCACCGACACCGGAGAGCTATCGAGCCAAGCCATGAACACCCTCAAAGATTGTCGAGTCCTCGCACTCGAAAGCAACCACGATGTGACCATGCTGCGCGAGGGAGAATATCCCCGCTTTCTTCAGGAGCGCATCCTGTCTGAAAGGGGACACCTCTCCAATGGCCAAGCCGCCGAAGCCGCGCGCGAACTTGTTACCGATCGCACCGAACAGCTCATTGCCATGCATATCAGCCAAGATAACAATCGTCCGAGCCTTACCGTCAAAAGCTATGCCAAAACTCTGGCCGCAACCCTGGATGACGAGGTCGGCAGCTCCGCAACCCTTCTCCAAGGATCGCGAAAACTCTCGATACGCCCTGCGAGTCAGTATCAACCGGCAACCATTCAATAGACTGTCCTAAACAACAAAAGGGGCCGGGAATCGCTTCCCAGCCCCTTTTGTTGTCTTTTAATAGCGAAGAACACCAACGAAGTTATTCGATGGAGATCTTCGTAACGTTCTTCTTCTCGACGATCTTGGGAACCGTAACGGTCAGGATGCCGTCAGCGTACTTAGCCGAGAGGCCCTCGCTCGAAGCGTCCTTAAGATACACGCCACGCGTCGCGCTGTACGAGCTGAACTCCTTCTGCAGGAAGTTCTTGCCCTCGTTCTCCTCGTCTTCCTCGACATTCACGCTAATGGACAGACGGCCCTCGTTAAGCTCGACATCGATATCGTCCTTGGCGACGCCGGTCAGATAAGCCTTGACCTCATAGCCATCGCCCTTATCCTCAACGTCAACGGGGAACGCCTTAGAGGCAATCGAGCTGTTCGCTAGGTCGCTCATATCATCAAACAAATCGAACAGCGAGCTTGCAGAGGGACGAACGCCAAAAACCGAACGATAAGGAACCATGCTTGCCATGTTTACCACTCCTTTATAGGACTGCCGAGTCATCTTCCAGGTGACTGGGACTTCTTTTGACGCTCTTATATATGCCCACCCAGTGCTCATATATACATCGACTATAAAGTTTTTTGAGTCCAGTACTATAAGCATATCTAAGTGCGTGTGACTTAGGTTTTAGGAAGGTTAAGGTTCTTTGAACCAGAGCTTAAATACCGAGTATGTCCCCAGCTACAAATAACAAGGGGCTTACAATGAGCGCGTACACGTTGTTGGTAACGAGCTAAAGGGCATCATGGACGACCAAAACCAGAACAAAATGTTTATGCCGACGCAGGGGGAAGATACTTCCACGCAGCCGCCACGGTTCCATCGCCCCCACATCTCGCAAGAGCCCATTAATGATCCGGAGCCCGAGTATGTGACGAGAAATCGATATCAAACACTCGAGGATGCCCAAACGGGGCGTAAACATATGGGCGTCGCCTCGGGAGACCCTGTATATCTGAAAGACGCACCATTATCTAAAAACAGCGCAGCTAGTGATGAGCCGATGAAAGCATCCGCCACTCATCGACAAAGAGGTCCTCGACCAAAGCAAACCTTGACGCATTCGGCTCGCTATCTCGAAACGCCAAAACAGGGAAAATCAATCTTCGTTTCGACAAGTAAACGACGCAAGCAGCATCGACTGACAATCCTGCTTTTGATCATTGCGGTCATAGCAGTTGCCCTTGTTATTCGATTTATTTTCTTTAAATAAAGGCTCAATACCAAAAACGATAAGATCGTCTGGTGTAATAGAGTCATTTACGCCCCATAAACGCAAAAAAGGGGAAGGCCGCGAGGCCTCCCCCTTCTCAGTTCAAGCGCACGGCTCGGTGCCGTCCACCGGTCAGCGGCGCCCTGGCCTCCCACGGGCTGGCCCCGCAGTACT
>JAGZWV010000028.1 GCA_018378775.1 Collinsella sp.
GGCCTGGACGAAGTCCGGGCCCGCGCCTTTAGACGCGAGCCCGGGGCCCGTGGGTTATACCCTAAGAGCAAACCACCCTTTTTAAGGGTGGTTCTGATTGGACATATGTTGCGTAAACGCCCCAGCTATCACCCCTTGCGAACTTAGATTCCGGAAGTATGCGGCAAAATCTGAATAGGCCGAGCACACCGGATATGTCCAAGCTCTGTACCTGCGGTTTTATTAACGGAAAACGGGGGTGTGCTCGAGAGTTTCAAAATTTGCCGCATACTTCCGAAAACGGCGTCTCGGTGGCACAAAAAATCGCCCTCGGAACCCTGAGATAATGAACAGGTGTAGCCGTTCGCCGCAAAATACCGTCCGTTTATAGAACCAACCCCCGGCTCGTAGCCTCCATACGGTTGAATAAATACACATCTATGGAATTACGTAAGAGAGGACTGTTCTTATGAGCTACAAGACCGTTTGCGTTGCCGGCGGCGGCGTGCTGGGAAGCCAGATTGCCTTTCAGGCAGCCTACTGCGGCTTTGATGTAACGATTTGGCTGCGCAGCGAGGGCAGCATCGGCCGTACCCAGCCCAAGATCGATCATATGCGCGAGGAGTACATCGCTGCTATCGAGGGCATGGCGGACGGCACGGGCGAGTGGTGCGCCGGTATCGCCGATAGCGACCAGCCTTTCGACAAGGAGACGGCGCTCGCCGCCGTCGAGCGTGCCTACTCCACACTCAAGCTGGAGCTCGACCTCGCCAAAGCCGTGGCCGACGCCGACTTGGTTATCGAGTCCATGGCCGAGGACGCCCAGGCAAAGATCGACTTCTACAAGAAGCTCGCCCCGGTCCTCCCGCAAAAGACCGTCGTCGTAACGAACTCCTCTACGCTGCTGCCGAGCACCTTTGCCAAGTACACCGGCCGCCCCGAGAAGTACCTGTCGCTGCACTTTGCCAATTCCATCTGGAAGAACAACATGACCGAGGTCATGGCCCAGAGCCAAACTGACAAGCGCTACTTCGACGAGCTCGTCGACTTCGCCAACGACATTCGCATGCTGGCACTTCCCGTCAACAAGGAAAAGAACGGTTACCTGCTCAACTCTATGCTGGTGCCGTGGCTGCTCTCGGGCCTTGACCTGTATGTCTCGGGCGTGAGTGACCCCAAGAGTATCGACCTCGCATGGACGCGCGGCACCGGCGCTCCCAAGGGTCCGTTTCGCGTATTCGACACGGTGGGCATCAAGACGGCCTACAACATCGTCATGCAGTATCAGAAGGTCCCGGGCCTGGTGAGCCCGCTGCTCAAAAAGATGATGATGCCCTACAACTTTAAGGCTATGGCGTCCGTCCTCAAGAAAATGCTCGACGAAGGTAAGCTGGGCGAAAGCTCGGGCGAGGGCTTCTTCAAGTACTAAAAAATGATCCCTCGGGGACGGAGGAAAACGGATCATTTTCGGCCGCCAACAGTGAGAAGATGGACCCAGAAATAGAAAGGAGTGACAATGGGCCGGCTCGGGCTTTGAGGACAAGCTGCTGCAAGCCCAGGGCGATTTTTCGCTCAACGCGGGCCAGCACAGTGTGACGTATCTGTCGAGTTCTGACACGGCAACGACCGGTCGCTACCAGGTGCTGCTGTACGACAACAACTTTGGTGCGGCCGAAAGCTATCCCAAGTTCGACTGGGGCCAGCTGGGCGCCGCGGTGGTGACCGACTACAACGAGGGCACGCATTCGTTTGGGCGCATCTTTACAGTGGACGAGACGGCGCGCACCTACGAGCTCGAAGACCAGATCGCCGTGCCGTTTTCGGGCTATGTGAGCAGTGCGCAGCGCGTTGGTGATTCAAATAGCATGCTCGTGGCATCGGGCCAGGCCAAGACCTTTATCGAGTACGACCGCTACGGACTGCCCATCGCCACCTACGAGATGGAAGCCGAAAAGTACATCTACCGCGTGTACAAGTACGAGCTGTAGGGCTGTGCTTAGGTTTGACCAATGGAGTATGAAAACACGCCGTTCGCCGATGCCCCCTCCGCGAGTGGCGGCCATATGGTTTGATGTCAGAAACATATGGTTGTCGCCAGCCTGCTGGCGACGTCCCCCCCCTGATATCGGAGGTTCCGGGTATGTTTCGCGCTCCGTTAAACAACTATCGGTTGGGCTAACTATGGGTCGCAGTGCTATTTCGATAGCCCTTGCAGTGGTCTGCCCGGCTGTGCTCCTGGGCGCTACAGGGCTGTTTGCTATAAGCCGAGAAACGTCCTATATGCAGGAATGCGCTTCCGAAGGGTTTGCCATTGACGGTTACTATCGGGATGACAAAACGAGTCGGGAAACCCTGGCTTTTCTTGAGGAGGACAACTGTCGATGGCAGCTGGTCGACCAAGACGGAATCTGCACAGATGGGCAGTTTAAGCGTACGGATGACCCCAACATCCTGATATTAAAGAAGGAAAACGGCGAAGAATTCGGTACGGTCCACGTGGCGTATATGTCACGCCGACGCGAGCAGGGCCAGCTCTATCTATTTAGAGATACCAGGGTGACCCGTTTTTATCTGGTGAGTACCGGTCCGGCGTTTACAGTGGAGTCTGGCGATGTCGATCCGGACAGTTGATTCACGGCAATAAAACAGTGAGCGGGGTGCGGGTGTAAACTGCACCCCGCTATTTGCTCGTGTCCGTATCGCGTCTGCGCCTCGTCGTAGCTTGCGTCCGTACGAGCATTCATCCCGCCCCGCATCACTTCACATCAAACTCCACGCGATCGAGTTCGGGTACGTTGAGGTCAATGAGCTTGCGAGCGACGTGGCGGTCGTGTGCCCCGAGCGCCTCGCTTGTCGTCACATGGGCGACGATCTCGCGCTCGACGATGCCCTCCTCGTCGCCTTCGGTGGCCGAGGTCTCGACGGCGACGGTGTAATCCTTAAAGCCTGGCAGCACCGCCGCAAGCTCGCGCGTGGTTTCGGTGACGCCGTAGCCGTCCTGCACGCCGGCCTGCGCCGAGCCAATAGACCCCGCCGTCATAACGATGCAGGGGATGGCAAAGACTACCGTGCCCACAATGATGCGGCGGCGCACCTTGCGTGATAACTCGTTGACCTCGGCGTTTTCTTCAGCAGTCACAATACCGTCGCCGTTGAGGTCGCGCTTGAGCGGCACGCGCAAAAGAAGCAGTACGGCTTCGGCGGCCAGTGCGATAAAGACCACGTTGATGCCAAACTCATAAAACGCCGAGAGAAACAGCGACCCGCTTGCGATGGCGATGCCATAGCCCGCCGCGCACAGGGGCGGCATGAGCGCAGTCGCCACAGCCACGCCGGCGATGAGCGTGGCGGGTTCCTGGTCGCGCGAGTTGCCCAGGCCACCCGCAAAGCCGCCTGCGAGTGCGACGGCAAGGTCCCACACAGTCGGTGTCGAATTGTCGATGATGGCGGCCGTGGTGGTGCCAAGGGGCGAGAGCTTAAAATACAACGTGGACGTGACCAGGCAAAAGGCCATCTGTAGAGCCAAGCTCGCGATGGCCTCGACGGTAATCTCGCGGTCGAGCGTGGCGATGCCGTATGCCATGGCAAGGACCGAGCCCATGAGCGGGCAGATGAGCATGGCGCCTACAATGGCGATATCTGAGTCGATATCGAGGCCGATGCTCGCAATCAACATGGCAATGATCAGGATGCATAAGTGCGAGCCAGTCAGGCGCGCCCCGTTTACAAAGCGCTTGCGAATCACGTGATAGGGCGCGCGTCCCTCGCGAATGTTGAATGCCTGCTTTAGAAAGCGGCTTGCGTTCTCCATGGCCTCGCTGTGGGCGGGGCGGATGCCATGGCGCCGATGATGGCGTTCGCGCAGTCGCTTGATCTGTTGTTTATCGAGTTCCATGTCCACCTCGTTCTGGCACGTGCCGCGTATCCCGCCCGTCGTCTTTACTCTACACCGCGTTGAGCGAGGTGTCAGACAGGGTTTGTTGACCTGGAAGTCAGGCCAATCGGCATGACTAAAAACGCCGTGAGGATCATAAGAGTCAAATAGACAAAAAGTGCGGGGCCGGATGGTCTCCGACCCCGCGCTCTGTACGGGTACGTTGTTGTTGGGTTTATCCCAGCAGGCTCAGACCGACGGAGACAAACGCCAGGATAACGCCGACGATGGACTCGCCGCCCAGCAGGCCGCTGGCAACAACCAGGCCCTGCTCCTGGAAGGCGGCATCCTTGGCGGCCTTCTCCTCGTCCGAAAGACCGGCGGCGGCGTCGCGGTGAGCGGCCCACTTGTCGTAGGCGAGCTTAACGCAGGAGCCCAGGAAAGCCGTGAGCGACATATAGAACGGCAGGTACACGCCCAGGCCGATCATCATGGCCGGAATGCCGAGCCAGTACATGACGATGCCGGCGATAAAGCCGCCTGCGAACCACGGCACGCTCGGGATGCCCGAGACCATGGTGGCGACCACGCTTGCCTGCGCGGCAACGAAGCTCTTGTCGGGGCCAAAGGCGTCCGGACCATAGGCAGTGACGAGCGCGACCATGACGGCGGCAGCGACCAGGGCGCCCACGATGCCGCCGATGGCCTGGCCGATCCACTGCGCACGCGGGTTGGTGCCCAGCACGGCGCCGGCCTTAAAGTCGTTCATGACGTCGCCCGCAAGGCCGCACGCCACGGCCACGATGCCGGCGATGAAGAACAGCTTGACCTGCGCGAGCTGCGCGAAGGCAGCCACGATGAGCATGACGATGAGGCCAAAGATCTCCATGGGGTCGATACCCGTCTGGCCGCAGCTCTGCGCGCTCATGATGGTGGTGACAAAGGTGAACAGCGTGACGATGACGGCTGGAACGGGGCCAAGATCGAGTACGATGGCAACGATCACGGCGATGGCGGCAGCGCCCAGGCCGATGATACCGGCGTCGAGCTTAAGGGAGCCCGAGATGAGCGACTGCTCGTCGGTGTCGGTGGAGCTGTCGGCGGCGAGGCCGCGGACGATACCGGCGACCTGCGGCAGGATGTCCTTGAGGACGACGGCGACGCCAAAGCCCATCATGAGGCCCATACCCAGGGACTTAACAATGCCCTGTGCGGTCATAACGTCAAACAGACCGGCAGCGGTGCCGCCGACAATGATGCCAAAGTTGCCCAGCAGCGCGCCGGCAAACCAGAACGCGACGGGGGCGAAGCCCACCAAAAAGCCGATGGACAGCAACATGGGCGAGTTATAGATGGCAAAGGTCACGCCGGGGATATTGAGCGTACACAGCATGCTGGGCACCACGCCCAGAGCGTCGCGCAGCACGCTGTAGATGCCGGCGATGGCCATGGAGCCAAAGAGCTGCTTGCCGGTCTTGCCGCCGGCCTCGGTTGCGCGCAGGGTCTGAGCTGCGGCGTTGCCGGTGGGGAACTCAAGCGCGGCGTCCACGATAAAGTGACGGTGGATGAGTGCCGTGGCCAGCAGGCCTAGGATAGTGCCGGCGAGTGCCACGATAAACATGTCGAGCCAACTGATCTGGTCGGCATAGCCCAGCATCCAGGCGCCCGGGATGGTAAACGCCAGACCGCCAGCGACCATGGCGCCTGCGGACATGATGGTGTGGGTGACGTTGGCCTCGTTGAGGCTGGCGTTGCCCATGAGTTTCAGGAAGAACAGCGAAATGACGGCAGCGAAAATGATCGGCCAGGGGAGGGCGCCCATCTTGAGGGCGGTGTAGGCCGAGCTTGCCGTGATGATCACGCAGCCAAGGACGCCGATGACGACGCCACGCAGCGTGAGTTGCCCGCGCATCGAAGCGCGGTTCGAGGGATTGCTCATATAAAACTCCTTTGCGTATATCCGCTTCCCCCAGGAGCGCCGTTACGGATACGGCGCGGGAAGTCGGGTTACCAAGGGCCGCCGCGTGAGCTCGCGCGCGACCGCGCACCAGTATAGCCGCAAGCAAGTCATTTTGGGATGACTGGTTTAGGTAGGCGATATACTGCTGGGCAGACGAAAGGAGCGCCGGCGATGCTTAATGGGTGCGCATATATATTGACGGTCGACGTGGGCAACACGTTCATTCGCTTTGGCCTGTTTGCAGAGGATTCGGCTGCGGCGCAGGAATGTCCGCTTGCGACGTGCGAGATCACCACGCCGTCGAGCATCACAGCGGACGAGGCGCGCATGCGTCTCGTGCAGGTCATGGCCGCACTGGCGGCCGATGCGGGCATGCCGGGTGCGCTTGTGCCCGCGGCTGCCGTGCTGAGCTGCGTGGTCCCGGCGCTCGAGCGCCCGTGGAAGGTAGCGCTTTCCCGTACCTGTACGGGGCGCGTGCTCACCGTAGGGCCGGGACTTAAGACCGGCATGCCCGTGCACTACGATGACCCGGCCGAGATCGGCCCCGACCGCATCGCCGATGCCGTGGCGGCCCGCGCCGTCTACGGCTCGCCGTGCATCGTGATCGACCTGGGCACGACGACCAATATCGAGGTCATCGACGCGCGCGGCACCTTTGTCGGCGGCGTTATCGCGCCGGGGCTGGCCCTCGGCGCCCGCTCGCTTTCGGCGGCAGCAGCGCGCCTACCCCAGGTTGAGCCCTCGGCGCCGACACACGTCATCGGTCGCAACACGCGTGAGGCCATGCGCTCGGGCGTGGTCTTGGGCGAGGTTGCCCGCATCGACGGCATGCTCGACATGGTGCTTGCCGAGATGCGTGCGACCAAGGCCGCGGGGGAGGGCGATGTGCCCATCGTCATTACCGGCGACGATGCCGAGGCGCTTGCGGCCCTTGTCGGCCATAGCCTGACGGTCGACGATGCGCTGACGTTGCGGGGTCTCGCCGAGCTCTACCACATCAACCAAAAGCCCCGCCGCGCGTAGCGATGGGGGCAATGGGACAAAAACGTCTCCACCTTCCACCTGCTACAATGGGTCAAACTATTGCGATTTCGGAGGTGTCTGCCGTGTCGGACGATCTTCATCAAACCGCGTCGGGCAAGCGCCGCGACGTTATTAGCTGGGATGAGTTCTTTATGAGCGTGGCCATTGCCGCGCAGCGCCGCAGTAAGGACCCTAACACGCAGGTGGGAGCGTGTATCGCCAGCACTAACCACCGCATCCTTTCGGTGGGTTACAACGGTACGCCCTCGGCGCTCAACGATGACTTTTTCCCGTGGGGTACGAGCGACGACCCGCTGCAGGACAAGCACAACTACGTGGTCCATGCCGAGGCCAACGCCGTGCTCAACTACCGTGGCTCGCTCAAGGACCTCGAGGGTTCCACAGTCTACGTCACGCTATTCCCGTGCCACGACTGTGCCAAGATCCTGGCGCAGGTAGGTGTAGGCGAGGTCGTCTACCTGGACAATAAGTATGCCGACACCGATGACGGCCGTATCAGCCGCCGCATTCTCGACTCCTGCGGCATCAGCTACCGCCAGGTCATCGTCGATGTCCAGATTGGTACCGGGGGACAGGCTCAGCAGTGATATGCGTTGTCGCCATCTGACGACGAATGCAGTTCAAAGAGCCCCGTCCCAAATTGACTACTCGTGAAAGTCGCGTCTGCGCGCATGGACGGCTCGTGAGCGGGTACATGGCTGTAGTAACATAGCTTCTGTCCGTGGGCGTGCCCGCGTTATTGTGAGAAAGGAGCCCCTGTGGCTGTTAACGAAGAGCTGCTTAAGAAGGTTCTTGAAGAGATCCGCCCCAACCTGCAGGCCGACGGCGGCGATATGGAGTATGTGGGCGTCGACGACGAGGGCGTTGTCAAGCTGGAGCTGCAGGGCGCCTGCGCCGGCTGCCCCATGAGCTCGCTGACCCTTTCCATGGGTATCGAGCGCATCCTGAAGGAGCACGTGCCCGGCGTTACCCGCGTTGAGCAGGTCAATGCTTCCGGCGAGGCCGAGGACCTGTACGACGAGTACGCGCCGTTCTAAGATGCGAAAGCTGCGGACGGTACGCTCCGCATAGACGTTACGCCCAGATATGCGGCTGCGAGCGCAAGGCCCGCGGCCGCATTTGTATGTAGGGAGCAGGGGATCGATATGCTCAACGACCTCTACCATATGCTTGATCCCGTCGCGATCTCGGCGGGCCCCATCACCATCTACTGGTACGGCCTGGCCTACGTGGTCGGCGCTCTGCTCACGGCGGTTGTTATGTACCGCACGCAGCGTCGTTGGGGCTTCGACATCACGATCGATGACCTGACGAGCGTCGTGGTCGGCGCGGTCTTTGGCCTCATCATCGGCGCGCGCCTGTTTTACGTCGTCTTTTATGGGGATGGCTACTATTGGACCCACCCGCTCGAGATCTTTGCCACCAACGAGGGAGGTATGAGCTTCCATGGCGGCCTGGTGGGCGGCATCTTGGGCGGCATCATCGTGTGCCGCATGTATAAGCTCGACGCCTGGACCGTCGCCGACCTTGCCGTGATCGGCGCCCCGCTGGCCCTGTGCCTGGGCCGTTGCGCCAATTTCGTCAACGGCGAGCTGTGGGGTAAGCCGACCGATCTGCCCTGGGGTGTGGTCTTTGGCGGCACCGCGGGCGATATGCCGCGCCATCCCTCCCAGCTCTACGAGGCGTTTCTTGAGGGCGTCGTGCTCTTCTGTATTTTGCAGGTGCTCAACCGCAAAAAGCCGCTGCTGCCCCAGGGTACGTTTATGGGCGTGTTCGTGATGGGGTACGGCATCGTCCGCTTTCTCGTTGAGTTCGTGCGCGTGCCCGATGCCCAGCTGGGTTATCTGCTGGGCGGCGTTATCACCATGGGCCAGTTGCTGAGCTTGCCGCTCGTGATCGCCGGCCTGGCGCTCATCATCTTCGCCCGACACCGCAATCAGCCCCAGCGCGTCTACCTGGACGCCTAACCACCAAAACCACCACAAAGGGGACAGGCACCTTTGTGGTGGTTTTGCCGAGTTTGATAGGTTTCTAGAAAGGCTTTCGGACTATGAAGGATTCCGACCTCTCCACAACGGCTGCGCGCGACGCTGCCCGCATCGTCTGGTTTAAGCGCTACCCCGCCAAACAGACGCTCATCGCATTTTTGCTCGCGCTGTTGGCGACCACGGCGTTTTCCATCGATCCCGCCCCGGTGTCGAGCAACGCGGTCTTGGCGATTGACCCCAAAGCCTCGGGCATGCTGTACGTGTGCTACGAGGTGCTCCTCTCGTTTGCCGGCCATACCGACGCGGTCATGCTGCTTGCGCTTGCCTGCCTGCTCACGCTGCCGTTTCGCTACGTATTCTTTGGCCGCGGCGACGCCTGGCGTCCCTCGGTGATCCTTCCGTCGCTGTTCTTTGCCGTCTGCATGGTGTTTGGCCGCAGCTACGACCTCACCGATTCGGCCGAGATCGTGCTCGGCGACAAGGCCCGCATCATCTGCGCCTGGATAGGCGGCGCGGGCTGGATGCTCTTGGCGGTCGTTGCCTTCTACCTCGCCTTTGAGTGTCTAGATTGGCTGAGCTCTCGGCGCATTCCGTTTTCCGAAGCGCACTTTGGCCGCGTATGGCGTGTGGCTCACGCCGTGCTCTCGGTCCATCCCTTTGCCGGGCCCTTCCTGGTGCTTATGATCGCCTGGGCGCCCACGCTCATCGCTTCGCTGCCCGGCCTTTTTATGGGAGATACGGGTGCGCAGATTCGCCAGTGGTTCAACTACCCCAACGGCACGAGTGACTACTTGCGTCTGCTCAATCCCAATGTGTTGCTCAACGGACATCACCCCGTGGTGCATACGGCTATCATCGGTTCGTGCGTCCAGTTGGGGCTTTCACTGTTTAACAGCGCCAACGCAGGTCTTGCCATCTACACCTGCGCTCAGTTCGTCATTACGGCCGCCTGCATGGCCTATTCCATCTCGTCGCTGCGCAAGCTGGGCGTGAGCCTGCCGGTCCGTGGCGTAATCTTGCTGTTCTTTGTGTTTATGCCCATGTTCTCCAACTACGCGGCCCTGCTTACCAAAGATGTGCTGTTTGCCGACGCGTTTTTGGTGCTGTTGGTGCAGACCGTGAAGCTCGTGGCCTGCGGCCTGCCCCGTCGCGATGCCAATGCCGAGCGTGCGGGCGAACAGAGGCCCGTGCTCTTTGCACGCCACGACTGGCTGCTGCTCGCTCTGGGCGCCATGGGTTCCACGTTTCTGCGCAACGGCGGCCTGGTGTTTCCCCTGGCGGCATGCGTAATCGCGACGGCGTTTTGCGCATGGGACGCACATGTGGCTCGCCGCGCGGCCAAGCAGGCTAGTGCTGCACCTTCGGGCGCCATCCCGCGTTTCCGCTGGGTGGGAGTTCTTGCGGTGCTTGCACTCTGCCTTGCCTCTAATATGTACTTCACCAAGGTCTTTATGCCAGCGCACGACATCACGCCTGGTTCCAAGCGCGAAATCCTTTCGATTCCGTTCCAACAGACGGCTCGTTTCGTCCAAAAGCACGACGGCCTTAACTCGGGCGTCAACCCTACGGTTAAGGAGGACGGCACCATCGTGGAAGCTCCTTGCGACGGTTCGGTGACCGACGAAGAGCGTGCCGTGATCGATCGTGTACTCAAGTACGAGAACCTGGGCCGCCGCTACAACCCCGACAAGTCCGATGCCGTCAAGAACTGCTTTAACGAGTACGCCTCGCAGGAGGACATCGATGCCTATTTTGAGGTATGGGCTCAGATGTTTAAGAAGGATCCCGAGTGCTATATTTCGGCGCTTATCAATAACTACTATGGTTATTTTTATCCGAGCGCGCGCGATGCCTGGGTCTACAGCACGGCGCGTAGTGCCGAGATCATGGCGCGTCCCGACAACCTCAAGTACTTCGACTTCCATCCGGTCGATAGCAACGTAGTGCGCTGGTGCGACCACCTGATCAATCTGTACCGTGTGGCGGTGCAGCGCATCCCGTTTATTTCGCTCACCATGAGCTCGGCCACCTATGTGTGGATCATGATCGCCGTGGTGGTCTATCTGCTACGTCGTCATTCGTGGCGTGCGCTGGCGATCTGGGTGCCGCTGTTGGGCGTGCTCGCCGTGTGCCTGATTGGCCCGTGCAACGGCTCGACCTACATGCGCTACCTGTACCCGGTCATCGCCTGCATGCCCTTCGCCATCGGCGCCACCATCACCCGCAGCGATCTCCTCTGGTCCTAACTTGGTGCATTGAGGGTAAGGTTTCTTTGCACCAAAGGGGACATCATCACGACGCCTTCATTTTGGGGTTTATCTCGCAGGCCAGTAGGTATATCATAACGACGTTTGTTTATATTGCCCGAGCATCTGCGCTGGGCTTTAGGTCGAAACCGATAGGAGACACGTATGTCCGGACACTCTAAGTGGGCCACAACCAAGCATCGTAAGGGCGCGCAGGACGCCAAGCGTTCCGCCCTCTTCTCCAAGCTGAGCCGCAACATCACCGTTGCTGCCCGTCTCGGCGGCGACCCGCTGCCCGAGAACAACGCCAGCCTCGCCGCTGCCGTTGCTAAGGCCAAGGCTCAGTCCATGCCCAAGGACAAGATCAAGTCCGCTATCGACAAGGCCTTCGGTTCGGGTGCCGATGCCGCCGTCTACGAGAACATCGTGTACGAGGGCTACGGTCCCGCCGGTGTCGCCGTCTACGTTGACTGCCTGACCGACAACCGCAACCGCACCGCCGCTGATGTCCGTTCCGCCTTCTCCCACGCTGGTGGTAACCTGGGCACCTCCGGCTCCGTCGCCTTCCAGTTTGAGCGCAAGGGCCAGATCGTCGTCGCCAAGGAGATCCTGGACGAGAACGCCAAGAAGGAGACCATGATCGCCAACGGTCCTGCCGGTGACGAGGATGAGTTCATGATGGCCATCGCCGAGGCCGGTGGCGAGGACTACGAGGACGCCGGCGAGGAGTGGATCGTCTGGACCGCTGCTAACGACGTCATGGCTGTCTCCAAGGCGCTCGAGGAGCAGGGCGTCCAGGTCAAGGGCTCCGAGACCACCATGGTCCCGACTACCCCGACCGAGGTCTCCGGTACCGACGCCAAGAAGGTCCAGCGCCTCATCGACCGTCTTGAGGAGCTCGACGACGTCCAGGATGTTTACAGCACCATGGACATGACCGACGAGGTCATCGCTGCCCTCGAGGAGGAGTAGCGCCCACACGGGTTAAGCCGTGCATATCTGGGCATAATGAAGCGAGCATGCAAGCCTCGTGGAATAGATGAGCCGGATCCGCGTGCGTATGGCACCGGACCCGGCTCTTTTATAATGATGCGAACCGTTTTGCATTCTGTGGACCGAAACCTGAAGGGAGCGCGCGTGCGCGTACTCAAACGAGCCCTAGCAATCGTGTATCTTGCCGCCGCCATCGTGGCGCTGGGTACGCTTGTCTGCCAGTTCTGGGGACCGTATACGTATCGCTTTATGCTGCTGTTGCGTGACACCATGCCTCGCGTCGTCGTTACGGTGTGCGCCGCTATCGTGGCGCTTGGCGTGCTCATCGGTTTTTTCCGCCTGATGTTCGCGCGTCGCGAGCCGTCCTGCGTGCATCCGGCGGGGGAGCGCAATATCGAGGTCACGCTCGCAGCGCTTTCCTCGTGCGCCCGTGCCGCGGCAGAGTGCGATGATCGCGTGATGGTTGAGCATATCGAGGCACGCGTTCAAGGTTCCGACGAGTCGCGCGTTCGTTTTAAGGTCGAGGCCATCGCGCTCGATGACAAGGACGTTGCCGCTCTTGCCACCTCGATGCAGCAGCGCATCGAGAAGGCCTGCGACACCATGCTCGGCACGCCGGGCACGACCGCGCGCGTCCGTTTTTTGCCGTCCAAGACTACCGTCCAGACCGTGGAGGTTTCCGGTGAGTGATACCAATCAAGACAAGACCGCCCGTACGCCGCGCTTGACGATCGACCAGAACGCTACGCCGGCAGGCGAGTCCGCCGACACCAAGCCCGAGGCCGGCGAGCAGCACGACAGCGCCGCCAACGACTTTGACGAGGCCATGGGTCTCATCAAAGGTACGGGCGCTGCTATCTGGAGCTACGCCGTGCGCCACCCCAACACTACGCTCGGCGCCTTGGCAGGCTTTATCCTCGCCGTGCTGGTACTTACGTTGGGCCTGTGGGACACGCTCGTCATCGCATTCTTTGTGCTGATCGGCGCCGTAATCGGCCAGATTCGCGACGGCGAGAACGGTATCGTCAACTTCTTCGGCCGTCTGTTTAGCGGCCGCTAATATGTATTCGACTGTCGCATCCGCGGCAGGCATAAGGAGGAACCATGGCTTTTAATACGAAGGTCGATGTAGCCGATACCGAGCTCGAGGAGAACGAGGCGGTCGTCGCCGAAGCTGAGGATGTAGAATTCGAAGGTCAGTCCCTCGCCGAGACAGAGGCAGAGTCCGATGCGGACGAGGACGACGAGGAAACGGACGAGTCCGAGGACTCGCTGACCTATTCCAACGGCGTGATCGAGAAGATCGTTGCCATGGCCACCCGCGAGGTTCCGCACGTTCTGGGCATGAAGGGTAACCTCATGCACTTTGTGCAGGAGCAGTTTGGTGCCGAGAATCTGACCAAGGGCGTGACGGTCGAGGTCACCGATGACAATCGCGTGGTCGTCAACATCTCCGTCATCATCGAGTACGGCGCCTATGCGCCCGCGATCTTCGACGATGTTAAGGCACGTGTCACCGAGCGCCTTGCCGCGATGACCGGCCTTGAGGTGGCGGGCGTCAACCTGCGCATCGAGGATGTCATCACCCCCGAGGAGTACGAGCACCGCACCAGCCAGCACGAATAACCTTCCAAAAAGGGATGTTTGTTTTGGCAGGTTTTATCTGCGAAAACGTCAAACGGCCGACAGCGCAAGCAAAAGCGCGGTCGACCGTTTTCTATATAGCCTCGATCTAGTCATACCGCTCGTCTAACTAAGGGTTGCAATCTTCGCGTTCCGCGTTACCCTAATGGGCGCATTGTTTCCAAATTGTTAACGAGGGGTTGCCGTAATGGCCGACGAACACGAGACCGAAAGCAAGGCATGGGCGATTGAAGCCGCTGCGGCAGAGGCGGCGTCGCGTGCCGCCGAGGAGGTGCATCGTCCTCCGGTGGTGCCGATGGAGCGCGTCGTCGGTCGCGAGGATATCGAACGTGGCGAGCGCGCCGGCCGCAAGCGCAGTCAGGAGCCAGGCTTTCCGCGCTTTTTTGCCGAGCTCAATCTGGGCCTGATCCTCACGGCCTTTGCCATCGTGGCTTTCAAAACGCCCAATCACTTTGCCTTCGGCGGCACCTCGGGCGTGTCGGTCATTCTTTCCACGCTGTTCCCGACTCTGCCCGTCGGCGTATTTATGTGGATTATCAACGCGGTCCTGGTCATCCTGGGTTTTATCTTTTTGGAGCGCAAGGCAATCCTTTGGAGCGTCTTTGCCTCGTTTGCGCTTTCGGCCTACGTCTCGCTGTTTGAGCTCTTCATTCCGACGGATGTTTCGATGACGGGCGATATGTGGCTCGACCTGTGTTTTGCCGTCATCTTGCCGGCGCTGGGCAGTGCCATTGTCTTTGACATTGGCGCCTCGACGGGCGGCACCGACATCCTTGCCATGATCCTCAAGCGTCGCACGACGCTTGAGATCGGCCGTGCCCTGTTGCTGGTCGATATCGGCATCGTGACCATCGCGGCTTTCCTGTATGGCCCGCGCGTCGGCCTGTACTGTGTGCTTGGTCTGTTTGCCAAGACGCTCGTCGTCGATAAGGCCATCGAGAGCATCCACCTGCGCAAGGTCTGTACGATTATTTGCGCCGAACCGCGCAAAGTCGAGGAGTTTATCGTCAAGCATCTCAACCGCACGGCAACGATCAGCCGTGGCTACGGCGCTTTCTCGGGCAAGTGCGTCACGGTGATCATGAGCGTGCTGAGCCGTCGCGAGGCAGTGCAACTGCGCCGCTATGCCCGCGAGATTGACCCTGGCGCCTTCATCACCATCGTCGATAGCTCCGAAATCGTCGGCAAGGGCTTCCGCGGCACGAACTAGCCCGGTCGTACCCTTCGAATCATTGAACAAACCGGCTACGTTGCAAATCGGTCATCTTGCGGTATTTGTCCCCACATTGGGCGATAATGATGCCAAAGACATCGTTTGCGATCCAGGTGATTCGCTCTAGATACGAAGGGATGATTTCGATGTTCTGTTCGCAGTGTGGCGCCCCCATGGGCGATAACGACAAGTTCTGCGGCGTGTGCGGTGCCCCTAATACCGAGGTTAAGGCCGCCGGTCCCGCTCCGCAAGCTCAACCTCAGCCGCAGGGTCAGCCGTTTGCCCAGCCGCAGCCGCAGCCGTTCGTTGCGCCCCAGCCGGCTATGAACGCGCCCAAGGGTTGTATGGCTCAGGCCTTCAACGACATGCTTAAGGTTCCCGGCGCCTTGGTTCGCGTATGCCAAATCGCCTTTTTGCCGGCGCTGATCTGTGTTGTCTCGGTGCTGGTGCTGTTTATCCCCGTTATCGGCGGTATCGCAGCGGCCATTGGCTTTTTGCTCGCGTACGTGGCAAGCGTGTGCGGCGCGGGCTTTGCCATCGAGTGGGGTCGTGACCTGTCGCTCAAGGATGATAACGGCATGGAGCGTCCGCTGCTGCGCTCGACCTCGTTTGGCCTGGGTATCTTCTCGTCCGTCATTACCGGTGTGCTCGAGTTCGTTGCCATTATCCCAGTGATCGGCGTGATCTTCTCGGCTATCGAGAGCGTCGTGATCGGTGCCGTCGGCTCGTACTATTACTCCGGTTCGAGCGGTCTCGAGGCCGCACTCTTCGGCTCGATGGGCCTGCTCGTCTTTGCCATGATCGTGTCGGTGGTACTGGGCATCTTCTTTAAGATGTTTGGTGATGCTGCCGTGATGCACTTTGCCGTCGTCGGGCGCGTGGAGAGCGCGTTCTCGCTTGAGAAGGTTTGGAAGTCCTATAAGGCCAACCTGGGCAAGTTGTTCTGCGCATCGATTCTCCCCGAGTTTTTGACGGGCATCGTGTCGCACATCATCACGTGGATCTTCACCGCCATCTTCGGCGCCATTGCTACGTTTGGTATGTATAGCTATTACTATCGCCCCACGGGTCTTGAGGCAATCATCGAGGGCGGCGGCATCACGCTCATTCTGTTCTTGATGATCATTGCCTTTGTCACGGTGTTCCTGACTGTGTTTGGCAAGATGCTCAAGTATCGCGCCGTTGGCTATTGGGCGGCACGTCATGCCAGCGAGTGGGCCGATGAGGATGCCGACGATGTCCTGACGTTTGTGCTCCCGGGTGAGAAGAAGCCTGCTCCTGCGGGGTTCAATCCCACGGCCGCCACTGGTGCTGCCCCTGCGCCTGCCCCTGCCCCGGCACCCGCGCCTGCACCTGCTCCGGCACCTGCCCCTGAACCCGTACCGGCGCCCGAGGCGACGCCTGCGGAGCCCGATTGGGATGCCCTTGCCACGCCGGCGGATGAGCCGGGCGATAATCCTGCTGCCGAAAACAATCAAACCGAATAGTCGGTCGAGGCGCCCTGGGCAACTGAGCCCGGGGTGCCTTTTTCTACTGCGAAAGCAAGAAAATGCCTGGGAAAACGGTTGCAGCAAAATTTCTCGGAAATTGGCCAATGTTGCGCAACAACGTCGCGGCTATTGTTGAGAACATAGACGTGTAAGGTTTGAAGGCGTGCAACGCCTTAGGAAAAGGAGAAGCTTATGTTCTGTCCCACTTGTGGTTCTCCCATTTCGGATGATGCCAAATTCTGCCCCGTCTGCGGTTCTGCCGTCGGTGCCGCTCCCGCTGCTCCTGCTCCGCAGCCCGCGCCGCAGCCTGCACCTCAGCCCCAACCTGCTCCGCAGCCCACGCAGATTCAGCCCACTCCGGTTCAGGCAGTTCAGCCTCAGCCTCAGCAGCAGTACGCCGGCCAGCAGCAGTACACCGGTCAGCAGCAGTATGCTCAGCAGCCTGCACCCGCCCCGATGGGCTATGCTCCGATTAAAACCGACCGTGGCGTGATCGGCTGGCTCCTGCTTTCCATCGTGACCTGCGGCATCTATTCATATTACTTCCTCTATTGCCTCGCTCGCGACATCAATGTCATGTGCCAGAGCGACGGCGATTCCACGCCGGGTCTGGCAGCATTTATCCTGCTGTCGTTCGTGACCTGCGGCTTCTACGCACTCTACTGGTACTACAAGATCGGCAACCGCCTGCAGGCTAATGCTCCTCGCTATGGCCTGATGTTCCAGGAGAACGGTACCACCGTTCTTATGTGGCAGATCGTCGGCGCGCTGCTGTGCGGCCTTGGCTCCATCTTTGCCATGAACATCATCATCAAGAATACCAATGCCATGGCAACGGCTTACAACGTCCGTCTTGGCGCTCGTGCCTAACGATAAGAGCGGCGTGAACAGCTCCCAGGGACATAAGGGCGCGGCGGAACTCATTCGCCGCGCCCTTTCTTGCATCGGCGCGCTCTTTGTCGCCTGGCTCGCACTCTACCTGCTCGATATCGGCTGCGTGTTTCGCCTGATGACGGGCATTCCCTGTCCGGGATGTGGCATGACGAGGGCCTGGCTGGCAGCACTGCGCCTCGATTTTGCGGCGGCCTTTGCCTACCATCCGCTGTTTTGGGTGGTGCCGATTGCGTTTGTGCTCGCGTTCGTGCGCGAGGAGGTGACGTCGAGCAAGCTAAAGCGCGGCATCGACATTGCGGTTATTGTTCTGTGCGTGCTGGTCGTTGCCGTATGGATCGTGCGCCTTATCAACCCGGCAGACGCGGGCCTGCTCTTTGGTGGTCACGCTCCCGTCGGAGTTCCTGCCGATATCATCCACCTCGAAACCCCACGCTGGCTCACCATTCTTCACTCTTACCTGTCGTGACGGAGGACGCGCTAGAAAAGCGGTCGACACATAAGCGGGGGCGAACGTTGAGATAACGTTCGCCCCCGCTTTGCTCTAGCTAGGTTGTTATGGGTGGGCGTGACGGCTACTCGTCGCGCTTCTCCTCGTGGCGAGCGGCGGCACGGGCATCGTGAATGCCCTTGATGGCGGCATGGCGGGCGGTGCGGGCGTCGTGCACGGCGTCGCGGGCCTCGGCGGCCGTTGCCTTGGCAGAGCGCAGCTTGGCTGCCAGGTCGGGATTGGTCTCGGCAACCGCGGCGATCGTGGGGCCGTCGAGCTCTTCTTGCGTGGGCTCGGCCAAAAAGTCGATGGCATACTGAGCGGCTACCATGGAGCCCTTGGCGAGCACGCTCTCGTCGATCTTATAGAAGCAGGAGTGCTGGGCATAGGTGGCGCCGATCTGGGGGTTGCGCGTGCCAACAAAGGCGAGCACGCCCGGTACGCGGCGCAGATACTCCGAGAAGTCCTCGCCCGAAAGCGTGCCGCGGTAATGGCCCTCGCCTGCGGGGCCCAGGCACTTGATTACAGCCTGACGGCAGCGCTCGCTCGAGGCGGCGTCGTTTTCGACCTTGTAGTTGGCGATGGTGTAGTCGGTGAGCTCTGCCTCGGCGCCCAGAGCTGCCGCGGTATGCTCCACGATGCGGCGCATAAGCTCGGGCATCTCCTCATGCGTTTTGTCGCCATAGGTGCGCACCGTGCCGGCGAGGTACGCCGTGCCGGCGATAACGTTGCGCGCGGTGCCGCCGTGCAGCTCGCCGACGGTGATGACGGCGGGTTCGTAGGGGCTAATCTCGCGCGAGACGATGGTCTGCAGGGCGTTGACGATCTCTGCCGCAACCATAACGGCGTCGTGACCTCGCTGGGGCATGGCGCCATGGCACGAGGTGCCGCGGACGTCGATGCGGAACCAGTCGGTATTGGCCATGCGCGGACCGGGCTCGCAGCTCACGGTGCCGGCGTCGACCTCACTCCAGATGTGCGCGGCGTAGGCGCCATCGACGCCGTCGAGCACACCCGTGCCGATCATGAGCTTAGCGCCCTGGCCGTTTTCCTCGCTGGGCTGGAATACGATGCGAATCTCGCCGTGGATGTCGTCGGTCATATGGCGCAGGATTTGCAGCGTTCCGAGCATCATGGCGATATGGCAGTCGTGGCCGCAGGCGTGCATGCAGCCCTCGTTGACGCTGGCGAACTCCTCGCCGGTCTGCTCGGTGACGGGCAGGGCGTCGATGTCGGCGCGCAGCAGGATGCGGCGGCGTGGCGTGCCGTCCTCGCGGTAGGCATCCGGCGCGGTACCGCGAAGCGTTGCCACCAAGCCGGTCTTGAGCGGACGCTCGTAGGGGATATTCATGGCGTCGAGCTGGTTGGCGATGTCGGAGGTCGTGCGCTCCTCGGCAAGGCTCAGCTCCGGGTGCTTATGGAAGTGCCGGCGCTGCTTGATGATATATGGTTCAAACTCGGTAGCGATATCTTTGATGGCTGCGGTGACGTCGTCAGCCGCGCGAGCCTCGGTCGCCGCCATAATCTGCTGTGCCTTGGTCTTCGTCATGGTCGATTTGCTCCTTGCTGGGTTGATCGCAAAATCGTACAGGCTCTCTCCAGTATGCCACCTGCCGCTAGGGCTGGTAAAGTTGCCGTTTGCCGCTTGGGGTTTTGTTACAAGGGCGGGGGAGTACACTCGGGAGTGTTGAATTTCCTGCCAGAGATGGGGACGCCCATGCAACATATCGATCGGATTATCTGCTCCAAGAACGTTTTTACCGCCCAAGACGGCATCGATACCGCCCGCGAGCTGGCGATTGCCATTGCAGGCGACCGTATCGTCGCAGTCGGTGCGCCCGATGACGTAATCGCCGCCGCTCCCGCCGCCACGCCGGTTATCGACTACGGCGAGCAGTTTGTCTGCCCCGGTTTCCATGACGCTCATCTGCACTTCTTCCATACCTCGGTCGGTTCCTCGCCGTACATGCTCATGGATATGGGCACGTCCGAGGCGGCGCTGGTGCAACACGCGCTCGAGTTTTCCCAGGACCTGCCCGACGACGCTTGGGTTGTGACTCAGGGCTGGCGCGACTACCGTTGGGACCCGCCCGAGCATCCTACCAAGGCGTCGCTCGATGCGGCATTCCCCGATCGCCCCTGTGTTATGTATTCGGGCGACGGGCACACGCTGTGGCTCAACAGCCGCGCACTCGAGGCGCTCGGCGTCACGCGCGACAGCGAGCCTCCGGCGGGCGGTACCTACGACAAGGATGCAAACGGCGAGCTCACGGGTATCGCTCACGAGGCGGCCGCTATGCAGCTGCTTCCGCGCTGCCTTGAGTGGCTGGGGGAGGATCGCATTGCAAGCGCTTACGCCGATCAAATGAGGCGTATGGCCGAGCAGGGCATCACCTCGATATGCGACATGTCGCTCATGCCTATGCCGGGCTGCGATTTTATCCGCGACGATGTCTACGACAAGCTACAGGCAGCCGACAAGCTGGGCATTCGAGCTCATCTGTTCCCCACGTTGCTGGATGACCAATCGCGCTTAGGAGAACTGCAGACCCGCTACGCGAACAACGCGCTGCTCTCGGCGCCTGGTTTTAAGCAGTTCTTCGACGGCGTCTCGAGCGAACACACCGCATACCTCACTGAGCCCTATACCAACCCGCGCTTCCCGGGCGACCAGGGCCGTCTGACGGTCCCCGTCGAGCGCATGCGCAAGTTGGTTCTGGCGGCAGCCGAGCGTGGCCACACCGTGCGCATCCACGTTATCGGCGACGGTGCCATCCATGCTGCGCTCGATATCTTTGAGGAGGCGGCAGAGCTGTACGGCCTGCCCCAGCACGGTCATAACACGCTCGAGCATCTGGAGAACCTCTTGCCCGAGGATATCGATCGCCTGCGCAAGCTCAACGTGGTCGCCTCGAGCCAGCCCTGCCACATCACGCTCGATCCGGGTGGCCCAGAGCGCGACCTTGGCCTGGAGCGAAGCCGCATCATGTGGCCGTTCGCAACCTATAAGCAGCGCGGCATTCGCCAAGCCTTCGGCACCGATAGCCCCATAACAGCTGTTACCAGCATGAACGTGCTCTACACGGCCATCACGCGCCAGGACCCCAAAAGCCACTGGCCCGAGGGCGGCTGGTTGCCGAGCGAGCGCATCGATGCAGCAACAGTCCTGCGCAACTACACCCTGGGCAGCGCCTATGCAGCGGGCGACGAACAAAATCTCGGCAGCCTGGAGCCCGGCAAATACGCCGATCTGGTAGTCCTGGACCAAAACCCGCTCACCATCGACCCCCAAGAGCTCCAGGCTACCAAGGTTCAAGCAACCTACCTGGCAGGTAACTTGATTTACGAGCGCTAAGTATTCATGCCGTACCGTTAAGCGCGGCTCGGGCAGCCAATTTTGGGATAACGCTCGAGCCGCGTTTGTTTGCCGGTGAGGATTTGTTAGGAGCGTCCCCGCTCTGCTGGATTTGGGCGCAGGGCGGACGCGCCGCTGCCCTGCGCGCTCAATTTGGACATCAGCAATGCTGCCTCTTGGTGTTTTGCATACTTCCCATTACAGATTGCATAAAAAGGCTGGGATGTTCTTCTTGATCCTGATGTACCCCCGCCCGTGCCGTGCAAAAAACGGAGTATTCAGCACCGCGCGCTCCGCCGGTGCCGCTGCGGCTGAGTAACGTTGCGGAGATTGACGTCATTTTGGGCTCCGGTACGGCGCGAGGCATACCTTTTTGTCTTGACGGGGTTTGCCTGCGACTTAAATCGCCGGTCGATGGCGTCCTTGGGATCAATATGGTGTGTCCGGCGCGTATGCAGTCGTCCTGGCTTGCTGAATACTCCCAAAAATGCACGGCGCTCCCCAGGGGACCCGTGCGCGCAGCGAAAACCATGCCCACGTTCCTATCCGCATCGCCATTTTGCTGCACTGACTTTTCTGAATGCCGGGCCCGAATAAGTTACCCCAGCTCCCGGGACGGACCGGAGGGCATGAAGTTTGTCGCGAGTTCCGCACGCAAAGGAAAGCACTTAATGTGCTTTCCGTCTTGCGCAGGACTGTAGAGCAGCAAACTTCATGCCCTCCGGTCCGCCCCGGAGTCACCGCTAAGTTATCCCCCGGCATTCAGAAAATCTAAGTGCCAAAAAATAAGATTTTTTGACTCCGTGTTGTATAACCCGCCATTCGTGGGTACCATTCAACGCGTACGCAAACAAAAAGGGTTAATTCGCGTGGTATAACCGCGCGGCCCAAAAAGGAGGAGACAAGCATGTCGTCTTTGAAGCCGCTTGCAGATCGTGTTCTGGTCAAGCCCGACGAGGCCGAGCAGAAGACCGCTTCTGGTCTGTACATCGCCAGCAACGCCCAGGAGAAGCCGCAGCGCGGCACCATCGTTGCCGTGGGCGCTGGCAAGGTCAACGACAAGGGTGAGCGTATCCCCATGGACGTTCAGGTTGGCGACGTTGTCATCTACGGTAAGTTCGGTGGCAACGAGGTCAAGGTCGACGGCGAGAAGTATCTGCTGATGCGCGCCGACGACATCTACGCTGTCGTCGAGGCCTAGTCTCGTCAGAATCGTCTGATTCGTCTTTGAACGCGCTCGCCGCATAGGACTCGGAAGCGACGACGCGAGTCACATTTCTTTTGGAGGATTACCTACCATGGCAAAGAACATTACGTTCAACACCGATGCCCGCGCTAAGCTCGCTAAGGGCGTCAACACTCTGGCCGATGCCGTTACCGTCACCATGGGCCCCAAGGGCCGCTACGTCGCTCTGCAGCGTTCGTTTGGCGCCCCGACCATCACCAACGACGGCGTTTCCGTCGCTAAGGAGATTGAGCTCGAGGACAACATCGAGAACATGGGCGCCCAGCTGGTGAAGGAGGTCGCCACCAAGACCAACGACACCGTGGGTGACGGCACCACCACCGCAACCCTGCTCGCCCAGGCCATCGTCAACGACGGTCTGCGCAATGTCGCCGCTGGCGCCAACCCGCTGGCGATTCGTCGCGGCATCGACAAGGCTGTTAACGCCGCCGTCGCCGAGATGAAGAAGCAGGCTAAGCCGGTCGAGACCAAGGAGCAGATCGCTTCCGTCGGTACCATCTCTGCCGGTGACCCCGAGGTCGGCGAGAAGATCGCCGAGGCTATGGAGGTCGTGGGCAAGGACGGCGTTATCACCGTCGAGGATTCCCAGACGTTCGACATTACCATCGACACGGTCGAGGGCATGCAGTTCGACAAGGGCTATGTCTCCGCTTACTTCGTCACGGACAACGACCGCATGGAGGCCGTGATGAAGGATCCGTACATCCTCATCACCGATCAGAAGATCTCCAGCGTCCAGGACATCATGCCCGTTCTCGAGGCTGTCCAGCGCGCCGGCCGCGGCCTGCTCATCATCGCCGAGGACATCGACGGCGAGGCTCTGCCCACCCTGGTCCTCAACAAGATCCGTGGCGCCCTTAACGTCTGCGCCGTCAAGGCCCCGGGCTACGGCGATCGCCGCAAGCGCATGCTCGAGGATATCGCTGTCCTCACCGGTGGCCAGGCCGCTCTGGACGAGCTGGGCGTGAAGGTCGCTGACATCACCGCCGATATGCTCGGTACCGCCAAGTCCGTCACCATCTCCAAGGACAACACCGTCGTCGTCGGCGGCGCTGGCTCCAAGGAGGCCATCGACGCCCGCATCGCTCAGATCAAGGGCGAGATTGAGAACACCACCTCTGACTTCGACCGTGAGAAGCTCCAGGAGCGCCTGGCAAAGCTCTCCGGTGGCGTTGCCGTCATCAAGGTTGGCGCTGCTACCGAGTCCGAGCTCAAGGAGATCAAGCACCGCGTCGAGGACGCCCTGCAGGCTACCCGCGCTGCTGTCGAGGAGGGCATCGTCGCCGGTGGCGGCGTCGCCTTTATGGACGCTGTTCCTGCGCTCGACGCCGTCGAGATTGACGACCCCGAGGAGAAGATCGGCGTCAACATCGTCAAGAAGGCTCTGACCGCCCCGGTCGCCACCATCGCCAAGAACGCTGGCTTTGAGGGCGCCGTCGTGGTTGACAAGGTTGCCGAGCTGCCCGCCGGCCAGGGCCTCAACTCCGCCAACGGCGAGTGGGGCGACATGATCGAGATGGGCGTCCTCGACCCCGTCAAGGTCAGCCGCGTCACCCTGCAGAACGCTGCTTCCGTCGCCAGCCTGATTCTCATCACCGAGGCCACCGTCTCCGATGTGCCCAAGAACACTCAGCTTGAGGATGCTATCGCTGCCGCTACCGCTGGTCAGCAGGGCGGCGGTATGTACTAAGGCCGACAAGGTCTAGAACTCCCACCGGGAATCCGCAGGGCGCGACGGGGTTTCTCCCCAGAACGTCCTCGGACATGCAAAGAGGCTCCGCATCGCGCTTCGCGCTGCGGAGTCTCTTTGCGTCCTGACGCTCCTATTTGGCAAGGTGTTTTTTAGAATCCATTTTGCGCTCGGCCTCGAAGGCTTGCCTGTCCCAATCGAGCGGAAGTCCG
>JAGZWV010000029.1 GCA_018378775.1 Collinsella sp.
GTCTGGAATCTTCCTCTGACGCATCCGGTCAATATTGCCTACGAGGCCGCCACGGCTGACCTCGACGACGCCAATATCATCGATTCGTTCCACCTTGAGGCCTACAACAAGACCACGGTCAACTACAACCGCGACGTCGAGGCCTTCCCGGTAGTCCGTGCCCTGATGGAAAAGATCCTGGGCAAGAGCCCCTACCAGAGCCCTACGGACATGGGCGTCAATATGGTCGGCTTTGCCATCACCGATGACGATGCCTGCCGCGACGCTTCCAAGATGGAGATTGTCCGCCGCTACTTTACCGCGGTCGAAAATGTGCGCCGTACCGGCGTGGGCGATGAGCAAGTCGACCGTCTCAAGATTATTATGAAGAAAGCCGGCATCGATAAGAACTACTCACCGGCGCGCTCGGCGGCCCTCACCAGGGAGCAACTGACGGGTGGTCCCGTGGGTGCCATGGTCATGCCCGATGGTTCCGTGGTGACCGGTAAGACCTCCACGCGCCTGGGCGCCGCAAGTTCGCTCATTATGAACGCCCTCAAGCACGTCTCGGGCGTCGACCTTGAGCTCGAGGTTATCAGCGATGAGGCGATCGAGCCCATCAGCAAGCTCAAGACGCATTTCCTGGGCAGCAAAAACCCGCGCCTCCACACCGACGAGACGCTTATGGCGCTGTCGATCACCTCGGCCACGAGTGAGACGGCCGCTCGCGTCCTTTCGGGCCTGGAGCAGCTGCGCGGTTGCGATGCCTTCTTTAGCGTGATTATCTCGCCGACGGACGAGACGGTACTGCGCAAACTGGGTATCAACGTGTGCTGCGAGCCCAAGTTTGAGCGCCGCGGTTTCTTCCATCGCTAAGTTTGAAGCACCGCGGTAATTGCATTGCATTTTGGCCGTATCGGGTTAGCGCCCGGTACGGCTTTTTGATCAATAAAGCGCCTATTTCGGCGAAAAATAGCTGTTTACCTGCCTAGAAACAATTTGAGCGGTATACAATAACCGTAACTGTTTCATCCTTAGCGGGATGCCGCATGATGGATATTACCTGCCATCGTGAGGTGTGTCGGTCGCGCACGGCGCGTTAGATGCTCGTGCTCGGTTTGAGGAGGCTGCTATGGCGGGCAAGGGTCGTGCGAGTGTCAACGATATGAAGCGTGTCGAGGTGCTGGTGTTGATGGAGATCGACCAGCAAACCGAAGACAATGGCGGGCCGTATGGTTTCTCGCGCAAAACGCTTGCCGAGCGCGTGGGGGTTTCGCCGTATCGTGTCCGCGCCGCAATCGATCGCTTGGATTCCGAAGGCATGATTGATGTCGTCTCGCGTTATAGCGACGACGGCGGTCAGCTTGCAAATGGCATTTGCCTCACCGAACGTGGCGAGTGGTATCTTGAGGGCGTCCGTACCGGCATGCTCGTTCAAGAAATGCTTGAGGACGAGGTTGCTGATCGATAGCAGCATGTAACCCTTGCCACAGCGACGCCGCCCGGGAAACCGGGCGGCGTTTTGTTTCAAGATTGAGAAATGCAATCGCACGCGAGAAAAATTGCGAACGGTCCGCGGCGCGAGTATTACAATGAAGACCCGTAAGATGTGGATAAACAACTTCTACGGGAAGCGCAGGTAACTCAATATGACCAAGCATGTGTTCGTAACCGGTGGCGTGGTTTCGTCCCTGGGCAAGGGTATCACCGCGGCCTCGCTGGGCCGTCTGCTCAAGTCGCGTGGCTACAAAGTAACGATGCAGAAGGCCGACCCGTATCTGAACGTCGACCCCGGTACCATGAGCCCCTTCCAGCATGGTGAGGTCTTCGTTACCGAGGATGGTTACGAGTCCGACCTGGACCTGGGTCATTACGAGCGCTTTATTGATGAGAACCTGACCCGCGATTCCAACTTTACGACCGGCGCCATCTATAAGAGCTTGATCGCCCGCGAGCGTCGCGGCGACTTTTTGGGCGGTACCGTGCAGGTGATTCCTCACGTCACCAATGCCATTAAGGACAAGTTCCGCCGCATCGAGGAGCAGACCGGCTCCGATGTAGTCATCACCGAGCTGGGCGGCACGATTGGCGACATCGAGTCCCAGCCGTTTGTCGAGGCCATCCGTCAGTACCGCAAGGAGGCCGGCCCCGAGAACGTCTGCTACATCCACGTGTCGCTCGTTCCCTATATCGCCGCCGCCCACGAGGTCAAGACCAAGCCCACACAGCATTCCGTCAAGGAGCTCCGCAGCTTTGGCATCCAGCCCGATATTATCGTGCTGCGCTCCGACCACCATATCGATGACGCTATCCGCGGAAAGATCGCAAGCTTCTGCGACGTCGACACCGATTGCGTCTTTACCAACGAGGACTGCGCGAGCATTTACGATGTTCCGCAGCTGCTTGCCGAGCAGGACTTTGACCTGCGCATTTGCGAGCGCCTGGGTCTGGACCCGCGTGAGCGCGACATGAGCGAGTGGAACGAGTTCCTGCGCAAACAGAATCACGCCAACCATCACGCCGACAAGGTGAAGATCGCCGTCGTGGGCAAGTACACGCAGCTGCCCGATGCGTACCTGTCGGTTATCGAGGCCCTGCACCATGCGGGCGTCTTCTACGATCGCCATGTGGACGTCCAGCTGGTCGACGGCGAGAGCCTCGACGAGCAGAATGTCTCCGAGGTTCTGGGCGACGCCTCGGGCATCCTGGTCCCCGGCGGCTTTGGCAAGCGCGCCCTGGAGGGCAAGATCCTCGCGGCCGAGTTTGCCCGTGAGCACAAGATTCCGTATCTGGGCATTTGCCTGGGTATGCAGGTGGCCGTGTGCGAATTTGCGCGCAATGTCGTCGGCCTTGCCGGCGCCAGCTCCTCTGAGTTCGATCCGGATGGCCCGTATAGTGTCATCGATCTGATGAGCTCGCAGGAGGACGTGACCGAGAAGGGCGGCACCATGCGCCTGGGCGCCTATCCGTGCAAGCTCGCCGCCGATACCCTTGCTCGCGAGGCATATGGCGAGGAACTCGTCTACGAGCGTCACCGTCACCGCTTTGAGTTCAACAACGCCTTCCGCGACCAGCTCGAGGACGCCGGTTTGGTTATCTCGGGTCTGTCGCCTGACGAGCGCCTGGTCGAGATGGTCGAGCTGCCGCGCGACGTGCATCCGTGGTATGTGGCAACCCAGGCTCATCCCGAGTTCAAGAGCCGCCCGACCAACCCGCAGCCGCTGTTCCGCGAGTTCGTACGCGCTTCGATCGGCCAGCACGAGGGTGTCGACCGTCTGCAGGTGACGCCCATGAACCTCGCTACGGACTAAGGGTGCCGGCGAATAAGGAATATACCGAAGCTACTCCCTCGTCGCTCGCCGTGGCGGCGGGGGAGTATCTCGATTACCTCGCGGTCGAGCGGGGTTTGGCGCGCAACACGATTGCGGCCTATCGTCGTGACCTGACGACGTACTGCGCCTATCTGGAGCGGGCGGGTATTGTGTCTTTTGAAGAGGTGACTCGTCAGGTCGTGGAGGGCTTTGTCGCCGACCGTCGCGATGGGGGCTATTCCGATGCCTCGGTGGAGCGTGCGCTTGCAGCCGTGAAGGGCCTGCATGCCTTTTTGGTGCGCGATGGGGCTGTAGCCCAAAATCCAACGGCGGCGTTGCGCCTGCCTAAAAAGGCTGAGCGTTTGCCGGAGTATCTATCGGTGGAGGATGTCTCGGCTCTGCTCGATCAAGACTTCCCCGAGGGCGAGATGGGCTTGCGCGACCATGCCATCTTGGAAGTGCTCTACGGATGCGGTTTGCGTGTGAGCGAGTTGGTGGGGCTCGATGTGGGCGATATCCATATTGACGATGGCTTTGTACTCGTTCGCGGTAAGGGCTCAAAGGAACGCCTGTCCCCGCTGGTGGGAAGCGCGGCGCGAGCTCTGATGCTCTATGTAACTGAGGGACGTTCTCGCTTGGCGGCCCATGCCCGCGGAACCGAGACCTCGGCGGTCTTTTTAAATAAGAACGGACGTCGCCTGTCGCGCCAGGCCGTGCATGCGATATGCGAGCGGTATGGGCGTCAGGTGGGGCTGGTGGGGCTCCATCCCCATACCTTGCGCCACTCCTTTGCCACCCATATGCTTGCGGGCGGCGCAGACCTCCGTGTGCTACAGGAGATCTTGGGACATGCCGATATATCGACCACGCAGGTCTACACGCATGTCGACCGAACGCAACTGACCGAGGTCTATCTGGCGGCGCATCCGCTAGCACATCGTTAACACATCGCTGGCCTGCATATTTATAGGTACTTGGGGACGGGCCCCAGATTGCCGCGGCGTGCTTTTGCGCGCGCATGGGCAATCTGGGGCCTGTCCCATTTTTCGCCACTTGGCGTCGCGGTAGTGGGCCGCACGTGCCTTGGGTGGGGGAGTTTGGGGGGGGCGATGTGAACGGTATATAAAGGGACGCAAAAATCGCCTCAAGGTCAACTTGAAGGTTGAGGTTGAACGGCGGGATGCCACAGGTGGCATCCCGCCGTTGCTGTAAACACAACATATTGTGTTTTCGAACATATGCTTGGGGGTGTTTTGCAATATATGGTGGGTGGAGTAGTGGGGCATATTATTAATGACGTCGACAGGCGGGGTGGTTCCCCGCGTACGTGCCATCTGAGTAACCGAGGGGAGGGCGCACGTGGGAATGACTGGTGCATACGAGCGCAATCTCGATGCAAAAGGTCGTCTGTCCCTGCCTGCACCCCTTCGCGAGGAGCTTGGAGAGCACGTTCGCGTGTTCAAAGCCCTGGATGTCGATGCTCTGTACGTGTTCTCTGCCGAGGCCTTCGATAAGTGGGTCGAAGGACTCTTCGCGGGTCGTGAGGGCCACGAGGGTTTTAACCCGCGTGACATTAATGACCAGAAGCTCATGAGGGCGATCAACAAGCGCACCACGTCGATGGATGTGGACAGTGCCGGTCGTATCGGTCTTTCCGAGTCTCTCCGCAAACAGGCGAACCTCGACCGCGAGGTCACGGTTGTGGGCAACTACGACCACCTTGAGGTTTGGGATCGCGCCGCGGCCGATGAGGACGATGACGATGAGGCCCTGCTGGACCTCTTCTTCTCGTAAGGGCAAGGCACGGGTAACGGATGGAGCGTGGGATCTTGACACAAGAATATCGGCATGAACCTGTCATGCTCGGCGAAGTGCTTGAGTCGCTGCGGCTAAAGAGCGGCTCCGTTGTCTGTGATTGCACCCTTGGCGGTGCCGGCCATTCGGTAAAGATGGCCGCGCAGGTGGGGGAGACGGGCCTTTTGCTCGGCGTCGATCAGGACGACATGGCCCTCGAGGCCGCTGGCGCCCGTCTGGACCGCGAGGTTCCCGGCGTTCCGCACCAGCTGCTGAAGGGCAACTTCGGCGACTTGGACGAGCTGCTTTGCTCGGCCGAGGTGCCCGGGGTCGATGGCTTCCTGTTCGATTTGGGCGTTTCGTCACCGCAACTCGATATCCCTGGCAGGGGCTTTTCGTATAACGAGGACGCCCCATTGGACATGCGGATGGATCCGGGCAATAACACCTTAAACGCAGCTGAGGTCATCAACACCTATAACGAACACGACCTCGCCCGGATTCTACGCGTCTACGGCGAAGAGAAGTTCGCCTCGCAGATCGCGCGCGAGATCGTGCGCCGCCGCGAGCAAGAACCGATCGAAACCACCGGCCAATTTGTCGAGATCATCAAGGCGGGTATCCCAGCTGCCGCTCGTCGGCATGGTGGACACCCGGCCAAGAAAAGTTTCCAGGCCATTCGCATCGAGGTCAATCACGAGCTCGATGTGCTCGAACGAGGGCTTGATGCCGCCACCAGGTGGCTCAACCCGGGCGGACGTATCTGCGTCATCTCGTATCACTCGCTCGAGGACCGTATCGTAAAGAACCACTTTAAGGAGATGAGCCAGGGGTGCACGTGTCCGCCGGAGATTCCGGTGTGCGTGTGCGGCAACGTGCCGATACTCAAGGTCATCACCCGCAAACCCCTGGTTGCCCAACCCGATGAGGTTGCGCGCAACCCTCGGGCGAGATCAGCCAAGATCCGCGTGGCGCAGCGTCTGTAGACGCGACCGCGCGATATTGGACCTCCCGCTCGCACCATAAACGAAGCTTAAACACACTACCAACGTACTCGGGATGGGAGGCGGCATATCATGGGCTACAACACTTCAAGCGCAGCACTCGCCTATGATATGAACGCCATGCCCGCCTATCGTGAGACGCCGCAGGCCCCCGTTGCTCCCCGTGAGCAGCGCACGCCGCGCTTTGATGTCTACACGGGCGCGGGCCGTCAGGCAAACCAGGCGGTAAGCCCGGTTTTCATGAGCGTTCTTAAAACGTTTTGCATCATTGCGGCTATCTTCATGACGATCGGCGTCGCCCGCGTGGCGCTCGCCGGCGTTACGGCCCAGGTGCTCAACAGCAACGCCGAGCTTACCAACACGCTCGAAAAGGCGACCGATGAGAGCTCCGACCTGGAGGTCATGCATTCGGTCTATGGCGCCGACACGCGCATTCGCGACCTTGCGGGCGCTTATGGCATGGTGGAGCCCAGCGAGAGCGTTACACTTGACTTTTCGCAGGATGCAGCCGCGGGCGCCAACGCGACCGCGACCGCTCAGTAGCAAGACGGTAGCTGAGTATGACAAATGACTATCGCCGCGGTTCCGATGGGGGCCGCGGTTCTGGACGTCCCTCGTCGCGGGGACGTTCTGGTTATCAAGGAACGGGTCGGCAATCTTACAACGCCGGGCAGTCCCGTGGCAACGACCCGGCGTCGCGACTTCGCGGCTCGGGCGGCCCTCAAGTGCATAACACCAGGTCGCGCAAGAGTTCGTCGACCGAATGGCTCACAGGCGCGCCTCTGCCTCGCCGCAAAGCCGTCATGGGATTCATTGGGCTTGGCTTGGGCTTGGGTGTCTTTCGCCTTGCCGATTATCAAATTGTCGAAGCCGATAAACTGCGCGAGCGTGCCGATGCGCGCCGCCTGCTTGCGCAGACCCTCTATGCCAAACGCGGCACCATCTACGACCGCAACGGTAACGTGCTGGCGTCGTCGGTCGAATGTCGCAACATCGCCGTGAACCCGCAGCTTGTCGAGGATGTTGACAAGACGGTGTCGGCGCTGGTCAAGGCAACTGGAATCGATAAAAAGACCTGCCGCAAGCTCGTCGAGTCCGATGGCACCTGGGTGTATATCAAGCGCCAGGTGGACGAAGACGATGCTGCGGTGCTGGAGAAGAAGAACCTGCCCGGCGTGCTTTTTGAGCAGGCCATGAAGCGCGTATATCCATACGGCAATCTGGCATCGCAGGTGCTGGGTGTAGTGAATGTGGACAACGACGGCTTGACGGGTCTCGAAAAGCAATACAACAAGCTTCTGACCGGCACGAACGGTTCTCTCGTACGCGAGCGCGCGAGGGACGGCAGCTATATCGCGGGCGGTGCCTATAAAAAGGTGGCCGCGGTCGACGGCGTTGATATCGTGACGACGCTCGACGTCAATATCCAGCGTGCGGCTGAGGATGCTCTGGCAGAGGCTGTCGAGAAGACAAAGGCCAAGAACGGCTCGGCTTTGGTCACCGACCCCACGACCGGTGAAATTCTCGCAGCCTGCTCGTACCCGACCTACGACCAGACCGATCTGGAGAACGCCAAGACCGAGGATATGAACCTGCGCCTGGTCACTGACGCCTACGAGCCCGGCTCGGTCTTTAAGACGCTCGTGGCGGGCGCCGGCTTCGACTTGGGCGTCGTACGATCGAGTACGTCGTTTGAGGTGCCGGCGAGCATCAAGGTGGGCGACGATACCGTTACCGATGCCGATAAGCGCGACTATGGCATGACCATGGATGTGCGCGAGATGATGCGCCGTTCGTCCAATGTGGGCTTTGTCCTGGTGGGGCGCAAGATCGGTGCCGACGACTTTGCCGCCTATGTGGACAAGTGGGGCATCGGTCACAGCTCCGGTGTCGATTTTCCGGGCGAGAGCCTGGGCATCGTCAAGGAGCGTGACCAGTATGACGGCGCCACGCTGGGATCGATGAGCTTTGGACAGGCGCTGTCCGTCTCGCCGATTGAGATCGCACGTGCCGTGGGCGGCATCGCCAACGGCGGCGTGATGATGACCCCGCACTTCTATAAGTCCAGCAAAGGCGACGAGAAGGACTGGGGCGAAGGCGAGCGCGCGATTTCTGGGGACGCCGCATCCCAGGTGACATCATGCATGCAGACGGTCGTGTCCGAGGGAACGGGCGTTGGCGGCGCGGTTGACGGCTATGACGTGGCGGGTAAGACCGGTACGGCCGAACGAGCCGACGAGAACGGCGGCTACCTCAAGGAGAACTACATGTCGTCCTTTATGGGCTTTGCGCCGGCACAATCGCCTAAGGTGCTGTGCTATATCACGCTCGACGGAACGCCGAGCGGCTCAGATGCCGCTGCGGTGCCGTTCCAGTCCATTATGGCCAACGCACTCGACGTGCTGGGTATTCCGCACACGAGGTAGGGGGTTACAATCTTTGGGGCGTGGTTTGTTGTCCCATATGAGGGGTGTTCACATGCCCTGCACCACGCATGCGCGGCGCTGGGATACAATACGCCGATAGCATTATTAGGTTTACAGGGGAGCTGCAATGATAGAGATCGCCGTCAACAACCTCGCGGCCGCAACAGGGGCCCGAACCGTGACGGGAGAAGCCGATCGGGTATGCCGCGGGTGCGTTATCGACTCGCGCCAGGTCGAGGAAGGGACGATTTTCGTCGCCTTTCCCGGTGAAAACGTCGACGGCAATGATTTTGCTTCCCGTGCCGTCCAGTCGGGTGCCGGCGCCGTCGTGATGACGCGTGAGCCCGAGGCCGAGCTGGTCTCGCTGGCGCAGGACAAGGGCTGTGCCATCTTGCTGACCGATGATCCCGAGGAGTTTCTGCTGCGTTTGGCGCACAGGTACCGCCTGGAGCTTGGCTGCCTGGTCGTTGGTATTACCGGTTCCATCGGCAAGACGACGACCAAGGACGTGCTCGCCGCCGTGCTCGCCAAGCGCTATCGTGTCTGGGCCACCAAGGGCAATTTCAATAACCTGATCGGCATGCCGCTCACGGTGCTTTCCGCTCCGGCCGATACCGAGGTCCTGGTGCTCGAGATGGGCATGAACCATTTCCACGAGATTGAGCGCCTGTCCCAGTCCGCCAATCCCAACCTTGCCATCGTGAGCAAGATCGGCACCTCTCATATCGGCATTTTGGGTAGCCGCGAGAACATCGCCCGCGCTAAGGCCGAGATTGTCCAGGGTATGTGCGCCGCCGGCGACTTCTTGCCGCTGCTGGTTTTGGGCGGTGAGGACGACTTTACGCCGTTCATTCGCGATACGTTCGCCCAGCCTGCTGGTATCGATGTGATGCTGGCCGGCGTCTCGGACGATGATGAGGTCCGCGCCCACGACGTTCGAGTTGATGACGAGGGCCGTCCGGTCTTTACGCTCGATTTTGGTCAGGGCGAGACGATCGATACCATGCTTGCCATCCCCGGCGTGCAGTCCGTTCCTAATGCCGTTAAGGCCGCCGCGGTTGCCTATCGCCTGGGCGTGACGCCCGAGCAGATCGATACTGCCTTTAGGGGCCTCACGATCACCGGTCACCGCCAGGAGATTAAGCGCGCCAAGAGCGGTGCCCGCGTCATCGACGATTCCTATAACGCCAGCGCCGAATCCATGGCTGCTGGCCTCGATCTGCTGTGCTCGCTTTCGTGCACGGGGTCTCGCATGGCGATCCTGGGCGAGATGGGCGAGATGGGCGATGAGGCTCCTCGCATGCATGAGCTCGTGGGCGCCTATGCCGCCGCCAAGAAGCTCGACATGTTGGCGTGCGTGGGTGGTGAGCTGGCCCAGCTTATGGCCGATGCCGCGCGCATGATGGGTATGGACGAGGACCGCATCCAGGTGTTCTCCGATTATCAGCAGGTGCTCGACCGCATGGGCGGCGCGCTTGAAAAACATGATGTTGTACTGGTCAAGGGTTCCCGCTTTGTTGAGCTCGACCGCTTTGTGGAAGGTGTGTGCTAGCCCATGTTCGGCAATCCCTCGTATCCAACGTATCAGGCTTTTTTGGGGCTTGGCATCGCCGCTGCCATTGCGCTGCTGCTCATGCCGTGGTGGATCAAGCTGCTTAAGGTCGAGGGTATCGGCCAGCAGGTTCGTGCCGACGGCCCCAAGCGTCATTTGGTTAAGCAGGGAACGCCCACCATGGGTGGCGTTGTCATCCTCGTCGCGATCTCGCTGACCTGCCTGCTGATGGGCAAGCTCACCACCGAGCTCGTGCTCGTGCTGCTCGCCACGCTGGCGACCGGCGTGCTGGGCCTGATTGACGACCTGACCTCCGTTACGCATGGGCGCTCGCTCGGTCTGACGCCCCATGCTAAGATGATCGGCCTAACCATTATCTGTGTCACCTTTACGGTACTTGCCGTTAACTGGTGCGGCGTCGCCCCCGAGATTCGTTTTCCCGGCGGCCTGACGATTGACCTCGGTGTTCTTTCGACCACTATCTGCGGCCTTTCGTTCCCGTGGCTCTACATTGTCTTTTGCTGGCTGATGATCGCCGGTCTTTCTAATGCCGTGAACCTGACCGATGGCCTTGACGGTCTTGCTGGCGGCACCTCCATGATCGCCATGCTCGCCATGGCTGCGATGGCGTTTTTGCACGGAGACGTGAACCTGTCCATCTTCTGCACCGCGTGTGCCGGTGCCTGCTTGGGCTTTCTGTGGTTCAACTGCTATCCGGCGAGCATCTTTATGGGCGATACCGGCTCGCTTGCCCTGGGCGCCGCGTTTGCCTGCACCTCCATCATGACCAACACCGAAGTCGTTTCCCTCATCATCGGCGGTCTGTTTATCGTCGAGACCCTGTCGGTCATGATCCAGGTTGTCTATTTCCACTTTACGCACAAGCGCGTCTTCCTTATGGCGCCCATTCATCATCATTTCGAAAAGAAGGGCTGGGCCGAGACTAAGGTCGTTATCCGTTTTTGGATTATCGCCGCGGCCTTTGGTGCCGTTGGCCTTGCCCTGTTCTTCCAGTTGGGATAGTGGTCTTTCATGCCTCTTGCTGATGTCTTTAGCCTGCTTGTTTTGGGACAGGGTAAATCCGGTCTCGATGTCGCCCGTTGGGCGTTGGCTCACCCCGAGCGCGTGAGCGCCACGACCGTGTATGGCGGCGATACTTCCGAGCCCAATGACGCCACGCGTGCGCTCGAGGCGCAGGGTGCGTCGTTTGTCTACGGCACCGAGCAGGTCGAGGGTGCCTATGACGTATGCGTGACGTGCCCGGGCATCTCGGAGTTCTCGGGCTTCTTTAAGGCCGGGCGCGAGCATGCCGCCCAGATTATGGGTGAGCCCGAGTTTGCCTATCGCCTGTCGCCCGATAACTGGATTGCCATCACGGGCACCAACGGCAAGACGACCACCACGTCGCTGACTGATTATCTGCTTAAGGCTGCCGGCGAGGCCAGCGTTGCTGTCGGCAACATCGGCGAGCCGCCGGTCAACGAGATTGACGGCCGAGCCCACAACGAGTGGTTTGCGGCTGAGCTCTCGAGCTATCAGATTGCTACGACAACCGAGCTCCACCCCCGCGTGGCGGTGCTGCTCAACATCACTCCCGACCACTTGGGCTGGCATAAGAGCCATAAGAACTATGCACTTGCCAAGATCAAACTGTTTGACAATATGGTCGATGACGATCTGGTGGTTGTCGACGTCGAAGACGCCGGCATTCACGAGTTCGATGAGTACATCTACACGCCGGGTCGTCGCATCTGCAAGGTTGCCTTTGACGAGCCTGAGGGCGAGGATGCCGCCTTTGTGCGCGATGGCAAGATGATCGTGCGTCTGAAGGGTGTCGAGACCCCGCTCATCGCTACATCCGAGCTCAAGATCTCGGGCCATCACAATGTTATCAATGCCCTGTGCGCTGCCACGGCTGCCTTGGCGGTCGGTGCCGATGTCGATGGTGTCTGCCGCGGTCTTGCCTCGTTCCAGCCGCTCGAGCACCGCGTGGAGCCGTGTGGCGAGATTGACGGCGTGCGTTACGTCAACGATTCCAAGGCGACCAACACCGATGCGGTCGAGAAGGCACTGACGGCATTTCCCGATGACGACGTGATCTTGCTGCTCGGCGGCCACGATAAGGGCACGCCGCTCACGGACTTCGCGCGCGTCGTTATGGACAACGTGCGCTCGGTCGTCTGCTTTGGCGATGCGCGCGAGCGCTTCACCGCCGCTATGGACGAGGCCGATGTCGATGGCGATGTGGATATCGCCCAGGCGGATGACCTACGCGACGCCGTGGACGTTGCCCGTTCGTTGTCGAGCCGTGGCGACGTGATCCTACTTTCACCTGCCTGCTCTTCGTTCGATGAGTTCTCGGGCTATGAGGAGCGCGGCCGCGTGTTTAAGGACTACGTGGCTCAGCTTGCCGCTGCGTCGAAATCACAAATGGAATAGGGGTTGCGGTGAGAGAGGAGAGCCCCCGACAAGGTATGAGGAGGCCCGACTCGGACCGTGCTTCCTCACGTCGCACCACACCGCGTTCCGGCCGCGGCGGGCAGTCGTTTAGCGAACGCTATATTGCCGGCGTTCCCGCCCGTATCATGCGCCCCCGTTTGATATTCATGGCCTGCTTGTTTACCTTGGTATGCTTTGGCCTGCTGATGGTGTACTCGGCGTCTTCGGTCGAGGCGCTGCACGAGAATGGCTCGGCGACGTTTTTTCTGGGTCGACAGGCCGCGTTTGCCGTGGTCGGTGTTCTGGCGCTGATTGCCATCGTGCGCGTTTTGCCGGACAGCTGGTTTGGGGAGGATGTGCTCAGGATCTTCCTCATCGGCATGATAGGGCTACTGCTTCTGGTGTTCTTGGTGGGCAGCGGCAGCCGCGGCGCCACGCGCTGGCTCAACATCGCCGGTATTCAGTTCCAGCCTTCCGAGTTTTTAAAGCCATTTGCCATTGCGTATTCGGCCATCATGCTTGATCGCTTCTTTTCGCCCGGTGGCAACATCAACGAATTCCTTCGCAAGATGGGCATCTACCTGGGCATTTCGCTCTTTCTGATCTTTATCCAGCCCGATTTCGGTACTGTCCTGATCATCTTGTTGACCCTCATGTGCATGGCGTTGTTTGCGGGTCTCGACCCCAGATTTATCATTGGCGTGCTAATCTTCGGCATTCTCGTGATCGTGATTGCGCTTGTCGCAGAGCCGTACCGTATGGTGCGTATTCAGGTTGCCTTGAACCCTTGGGCCGACGAGTATGGTGACGGCTATCAGGCCACGCTTGCCATCATGGCCTTTGCCTCGGGCGGTCTGTTCGGCCGTGGCATCGGCAACTCAACCATGAAGTACTCGTATCTGCCCGAAGCGCACAACGACTACATCCTGGCCATCATTGGCGAGGAAGTCGGTTTTGTCGGAACCGTGCTGTTCTTCTTGGTGTTTGCGATGCTGATCTACTCGGCGTTTCGCATTGCCGAGCAGGCGACCGATCGTCGGGGCGCGCTTATGGCGTCTGGCTCCGCGGTCATTCTCGCGGTGCAGTTTTTGATTAACGCGCTGGGCATCCTCAACGTGTTTCCCATGACGGGCAAACCGCTGCCGTTTATTAGCTACGGCGGTTCGTCGATTATTGTGTCGCTCATGCTTGCCGGGTTGATCTTGCGCGTTTCGTACGAGAGCGCCCGCCGCGATGAGTATGACCGCCGCCGTGAGAGCTTTGCCGTTATGGATGAGAGTACTGCCGGCGTGCCCCACGTGCGCGGCGAGCGATCTTCGCGTAACGGTTTTACCGTCCTGGATGGCTCTGCGACCGAGCCGGCAGCTCGTCCACGCTCGCGAACGGCTCCGCAAGGTCGTCCGCAGCGCCCCAGCCCTCGCAACGCGGGCGGCGGATATAATCGAATCGATTTGAACTCGGACCCGTCGGCGCGTCTGCGTACCGACGACCAGGGACCGCGTGTACGAAGGGACTACCATGACCGATAAAATGACCGTTGCTATTGCAGCCGGCGGCACGGCAGGACACATCAACCCCGCGCTCGCCTTGGCTGAAGAACTGCGTGACCGTGGCCACCACGTTGTGTTCGTGGGCCAGTCGCGCAAGCTCGAGGGTCGTCTGGTCCCCGATGCTGGGTTTGATTTTGTGCCCATTACGGTCACGGGCTTCGACCGCTCCCGTCCTTGGACGGCGCTGACCTCGCTGTGGCGTGTCAACAAAGCCAAGCGTGCGCTCGCCAGTCATTTCTCAAAGGTCGGCAAGCCCGATGCCGCCATTGGTTTTGGTGCCTATGTCGAGGTTCCGCTGCTGGGGTGGTGCAAGGGCGCGGGCGTTCCGTATCTGCTGCATGAGCAGAACTCTGTTCCGGGCCTGGCCAACAAGATGATGAACTCCCACGCCGCCCGCGTGTGCATCTCGGTGCCGGCAGCGCGTTCGGTCTTTGAGCGCGAAGGTGACCCTGACCACGTGCTCATGACCGGTAACCCCGTACGTCGCTCGGTGATCGAGGGCAATCGCGCTCGCGGCCGCAAGGCACTTGGTGTTCCCGAGGACGCTACGCTGCTGCTCGTCTTTGGCGGTTCACTTGGCGCCCAGCACCTCAACGAGCGCGTGGTTTCGCTCAAAAACGAGCTGCTTTCGCGCAAGAATCTCTATGTGTTGCATTCGACGGGTGCCGACGGCTTTGAGGAGACCGAGCGCGCTTTGGCGCTGACGCCCGAGGAGGCGAAGCGTTACCGCGTCCAGACATACATCGACAACATGGGCGATATGCTGGCTGCTGCCGATTTGGTGCTCTCGCGTTCGGGCGCATCGAGCGTGGCCGAGATCGCTGCGCTCGCCGTGCCTTCGGTGCTCGTGCCGTACCCGCATGCGACAGCCGACCACCAAACCACCAATGCCCGTTATCTGGTCGACGCCGGGGCCGGCGTGCTCTGCGCCGATGCCGATATCGACGGTTCTGCCTTTGCCGATGAGCTGCTGCACCTGGTCGATGACGCGGCGGCACGCGACGCCATGCGTCAGGCGGCGCGTGGTCTGGCTCAGGATAGGGCCGCCGCTCTTCTGGCGGATGCGGTAGAGGGTTTGCGTTAGTTAGACGGGATATCGTCGGTCGCCCTCGCGCTGATGCGGTAGGTGCGGTACAGTTAACGGGTTACAGGCAGTGTTTACGCAAGGAGTACACGAGCACATGGCTGATTCCCAGACTGCAACCTCCGCGCCCGAGTTTAAGAGCGCCCACTTTATCGGTATCGGCGGCGCCGGCATGAGCGGCATCGCCCTCGTTCTGCACGAGCGTGGTTATGCCGTTACCGGCTCCGACCTTAAGACGTCACGTTATATCCGCCAGCTTACCCGCGCTGGTGTGAAGGTGCATGTGGGCCATGAGGCCGCCACGATCGACGAGGTCAAGCCCGACGTGGTTGTTGTCTCCACCGCAATTCCCGAGTCTAACCCCGAACTCGTGCGCGCTCGCGAGCTTGGTATTCCCGTGTGGCCCCGTGCCAAGATGCTCTCTGCTTTGGGCCACGGCTACACCACCGTCGCTGTTGCCGGCACGCATGGCAAGACCACCACGTCTTCGATGTGCGCCACCATGCTCGACCGCATGGGCCTGGATCCGAGCTTCTTGATCGGCGGCATCGTCGAGGGCTATGACACGAACGGCAAGAACGGCTCGGGCGACTACTTTGTCGCCGAGGCCGACGAGTCCGACAGCTCCTTCCTGTTCCTGAACCCCAACGTGGTCATTGTGACCAACGTCGAGGCCGACCACCTCGATCACTACTCGGGTATCGAGGAGATCGAGGCAACTTTCGCCAAATTCATGAGCTTGGTGGGCGAGGACGGCACCGTCATCGTCTGCGGTGAGGACCCGCATCTGGTCGAGCTCGCCAAGTCGACGGGCCGTCACGTGCTTTCCTACGGCTTTGCCGAGAGAAACGACATCGTCTGCATGCACCCGGATGTCAAGGGCATCCAGAGCGACTTTATCGTTTGCTTTGAGGACGGCACTGAGCACGCTGTGGAGATCAAGAGCAATCCCGGTCGCCACAACATGCTCAACGCCACGGCGGTGCTCACCGTCGCCCATGTCCTGGGCCTTGACATCGACGCCGCCGCCAAGGCGCTCTCGAGCTTTGAGGGCGTCCGCCGTCGCTTTACCCACGTGGGCGATATCGATGGCATCACCGTGGTCGATGATTACGGCCATCACCCCACCGAGATCAAGGCGACGCTTGCTGCTGCTTCGTCGCTGGGCTACAAGCACGTCGACGTCGTGTTCCAGCCGCACCGCTATTCGCGCCTGCAGGCCCTGTGCGACGACTTTGCCGATGCATTTGCCAATGCCGATAAACTGCTGCTGATTGATGTGTTCTCGGCTGGCGAGATGCCCATTCCGGGTGTCACCTCTAAGATGCTCGCCGATACCGTGCGCGCCAAGCATCCTGGCAAGGAGGTCGTGTACTGCTCCAGCCGTCTTGAGCTCAATCAGGAGCTCGAGCAGATGGTGGGCGAGGGCGATCTGCTGCTCACTATGGGTGCCGGTGACGTTACGACCGTCGGCCCCGAGTTCATTGAGTATCTGACTGCCAAGAAAGACGCTTAAGTCTAATGGGTCTGTTTAACGCCGTCATGGCGCTCTCGGGCATGATCGACACGGATGTGATCGAGGACGAGCGCCTTGCGCGTCATACGAGCTATCGTATCGGCGGCAAGGCCGACCTCTTTGTGACGTGCCATAGCTATCATGCCCTCCGCCGCGCCGTGGCGGTGCTCGATCGCGAGCAGGTGCCGTGGGTCATCATCGGCAAGGGCTCCAATCTGCTGGTTGCCGATGGCGGTTATCGCGGCGCCGTCATTTCGCCCGGACGTGAGTTTCAGCGCACGGTTGTTGCCGATGACGGTTGTACGCTGACGGTCGGTGCGGGCGTGATGTTTGCGCGCCTGGTCAACGATGCCCTGTCGCGTAGCCTCTCGGGCCTTGAGTTTGCCGTTGGCATCCCTGGCTCGGTTGGCGGTGCGATATCTATGAATGCCGGCACACGGACCGAGTGGATTGGCTCGCTGGTTGAGGATGTCGTAACGTTTGACCCGGCATCCGGTATCAAGCATTATGCGGGGTCCGAGATCACTTGGGGCTACCGCGAATGTAGCCTTCCCCGCAATGAGATTATCCTCGAGTGCGTGCTCAAGCTTAAACCGGCGCCCAAGGCCGACATTCGCGAGCGCATGGAGCGGTACCTGACGAGGCGCAAGCGTACGCAGCCCATGGGTCGCGCATCCTGCGGGTCGGTCTTTCGCAACCCGCCCGATGCGAGTGTGGGCAAGCTTATCGAGGATTGTGGATTAAAGGGTTTTTCGATTGGCGGCGCGGAAGTTTCGCCCGTTCACGCTAATTTTATCGTTAATAACGGAACTGCCTCGGCCGATGACGTTGCCGCGGTTATCAGACATGTGCACGGAAAGGTGAGGGAGGCGTATGGCATCGAGCTCAGACCGGAAGTTAAATTCCTCGGCTTCTAGAGCATCGAAACCCACCTTCCGCCGCGCCGGAGGGCGTCCCGGCGCGCCTGCCAAACCTCAACGCAATACCGTCGCGCACTCTAAGTCTGTCGGGCATGCTCGACAGACCAGTCGTCCGGTTGTCGGCTCGCAGCTCGGTAATCGTCCGGCCGCAAAAAAGTCCTCGCGTCCCTCGGTGACGTCAAAGCCTGTTATGGGCGCCAAACCCGTCCGTCCCATGGCAACTCCTAAGCCCTCGACGGGAACTAAAGCGCCGCGTCCAGGTCGCACGCTGGGCGCATCGAAACCGCGCTCGCTGACATCGGTGCCGGCTACCGCCAAGAAGCCTTCGGGTAAAAAAAGCGTCAACCCGTTGTCTTCACTTGGGGCGATGGTAAATAAAACATCAGACGCCGCTTCTGTCGTTGCAGGCAAAGGCAAAATCGTGGGCGGCGTTCTGGCCGCCTTGGCCGTGCTCGTCGTCGTTGCCATCGTGGTGATCAACTCTGGATTGTTTACCGCCACTGATATTCAGATTCAAGGCAGCGAGCATGTGACGAAGCACGATGCTATCCAGCTGATCGATTTGCCCGAGGGAACGTCGCTTTTTAACGTCGATCCCGACCAGATTACCGAGGACCTCAAGCAGAATCCGTGGGTCTCGGGCGTGGATGTCCAGCGTCAGTTCCCGCATACGCTCATCATTACGCCGATGGAGCGCAAGGTCATCGCAATTGCCTATATCAGTTCCGATGACCTTGCCTGGGCCATCGGGGATGATGACACCTGGATCGCCCCGCTGTCGACGTCGGTCGAAGTGGATGACCAGGGCAACGTCATCACGACGGGGCAGGGCTCAAATACCCTGACCGGCATTGATGCCGCGCTGGCGCTCGCTAAGCACTATGGCGCGGTGTTGTTGACTGATGTCTCGGCGGATGTCGCTCCGGTTTCCGGCCAGGCGGTGAGCTCCAAGGCCGTTAAGGCTGGCTTGGATTATGTGCGTGGTTTTTCGAGCGAGTTCTTGGGACAAGTCAAGGATATTTCCACGCCTTCGGTCGAAGCCATCTCGGCAAACCTCAATAACGGCATTGAGGTGTCGCTGGGCGATTCGAACGATATCGTCAAGAAGGAGCGCGTAGTCACCAAGCTGCTTTCGCAGGTAGAGGGCGTAACGTATATCAATGTGCGCTCTCCGGGTAACTATACATTTAGGAACGCTCCGACCTCGTAGCGCTGGTTGATGCTTTGTTGAGGGGCCATACCACGCCGTTTATCTGGTTTGTTTGGTTTTCACGGTCAATTATTTGACTGATACGTTCATAATGTGCAAACATAATACGGTTTACCTTTGCATTTACTTTCAACCTGAAGGTTAATGTGCGCAGGGGTCGACCCATGCTATGGCTATAACCTTTGTTCGGAGGACCGACATGCACGAGACAGAGATCAACAACTACCTTGCCGTCATTAAGGTGGTCGGCGTCGGCGGCGGCGGTACCAACGCGGTCAATCGAATGATCGAAGAGGGCATCCGCGGCGTCGAGTTTGTTGCCATCAACACCGATGCTCAGGCACTCGCGATCTCTGATGCCGATATCAAGGTGCACATCGGCACCGACCTTACCCGCGGCCTGGGCGCCGGCGCCAACCCCGAGGTTGGCCGCAAGGCTGCCGATGAGTCCCGCGACGACATTGCCGAGGCGCTCGCTGGCGCCGACATGGTGTTCATCACCTGCGGCGAGGGCGGTGGCACCGGTACCGGCGCTGCTCCCATCGTTGCCGATATCGCGATGAACGAGGTCGGTGCGCTGACCGTCGCCGTCGTGACCAAGCCCTTCACCTTCGAGGGCCGCAAGCGCAAGAAGAGCGCCGAGGAGGGCATTAAGACCCTCTCCGATTGCGTCGACACCATGATCGTCATCCCTAACGATAAGCTGCTCGACATCGCCGAGAAGAAGACCACCATGCTCGAGGCCTTCGCGATTGCCGATGGCGTCCTTTCCCAGGGCACCCAGGGCATCACCGACCTCATCACCGTCCCCGGTATCATCAACCTGGACTTCGCCGATGTTAAGACCATCATGAAGCAGGCCGGTACCGCCATGATGGGTATCGGTACCTCTTCTGGGGATACCCGTGCCGTCGACGCTGCCCAGCAGGCCATCTCCAGCCCGCTGCTCGAGAGCTCCATCGATGGTGCCACACGCGTGCTGCTCTCCATCGCCGGTTCCAAGGACCTGGGCATCCAGGAGATCAGCGACGCCGCCGACGTTGTCGCCAACGCCGTCGACCCCGAGGCCAACATCATCTTCGGTACCGTTGTCGACGAGTCCCTGGGCGATCAGGTGCGTATCACCGTCATCGCTACGGGCTTCTCCGACTCCAACGTCAACCGTCAGGACGAGCTCTTTGCTGCTCAGCAGTCTCAGAGCAAGGCCGCTGCCTCCGCTGAGCCGCAGCGCACCGCTCCGGCCACCAGCCCGGCTCAGGCCGCTCCGACCCGCAACGTCGGTGGCACCGAGCTTCCTAACTTCGGCAACGATCAGTTCGAGCTTCCCGACTTCCTGAAGCGCGGTAGCTTCTAAGTCGTTCTTTGCATTGTTGTGCGCAGGGGCGTGTCCGTATGGACGCGCCCTTTTTATTTCGACTTTGTAAACTAGAACCTCCAATCTCTTTACGTTCCCTTTACGATTGCCTCCAGCGCAGCAGGTATCCTTTTAGAGAAATATGACAGCCGTATAAACGCGGGCTGTAGCGGCGATGCCGCGGTACTTGTGTTATTAGGAGGCTTTAGTATGGCAGCACGTGCGGACAAAGTTTCGCGTGTCGACCATGATGGAGTTACGTTGGTGGAGGGCGCGACATCCGATGTTCGCTTTGCCTTCACCGAGCGCGCCGGTGGCGTTTCCGAAGATGCGTACTCCTCACTCAACTTGGGCTCGCATGTTGGCGATGACCCCTTTGCTGTTCAAGAAAATCGTCGTCGCGCGCTCGAGGCTATGGGCGCCGCCGAGTGCGAGCACAACCTGCTCATTCCCAATCAGGTCCATGGTGACCATATCGTTGCGGTGGCCTCGAACGGCGCCGATGACCTTGAGGACGTCCGCGAGCAGATTGCTGAGGGCTGCGATGCCATCGTCTGTACGGCGCGTAACGTGCCCGTGCTGCTCTGCTTTGCCGACTGCGTTCCCGTGGTGCTGGTGGCCCCTGGCGGATTTGCCGTGGTGCACTCCGGTTGGAAGGGCACGATTGCACGTATTTCTGCCAAGGCGTGCCAGGCGCTTTGCGATGCTGCCGGCTGCGATGCGAGCGACGTTTCCGCCTATATTGGCCCCCATATCTTGGGTGACGAATATGAGGTATCCCAGGAACTCATGGATCGCTTTGCCGCCGAGTTCTCTTGCATCGATGCGAATACCTCTCGCATGCTTGATCTTTCCGCTGCCATTCGCGAGGCGCTGGTAGATGTCGGTGTCGACGCGGATAATATCGTGGATACCCAGCTTTCGACCGTGCGTCAGAACGACCGCTTTTATTCCTACCGTAACGAGGACGGCACCTGTGGGCGCCATGCTGCGATCGGCGTGATGCTATGAGAAAGATCGTATCGGTTCTGAGCGCCGCTGTGCTTACGCTTACGCTGTGCGCCTGTTCTTCGGGATCTTCGACCTCTTCCATTACCGTGGCCGGCTCCACGACCTGCCTTCCTATCGCCGAGATTGCGGCCGAGGGCTTTAAGGAGGAGACCGGCATCGACGTGCTCGTTTCCGGTTTGGGTTCTTCCGCTGGGATCGAGGCCGTCAGCGCCGGCACGGCCGATATCGCCAGCTCCTCCCGTGGACTCAATGCCGACGAACAGGATCTGGGCCTGACTCCCATCGTCATTGCCCACGACGGTATCGCGGTCATCGTGAACGACGACAACCCCGTCGATAACCTCTCGACCGAGCAGCTCCGCGATATCTACGCCGGCAAGATTACCAATTGGAAAGAGGTCGGTGGCGAGGACCTGAGGATTCAGGTCATCAACCGAGACGAGGCGTCCGGTACGCGCGAGGCCTTCCGTACCATCGTGATGGATGGCACGCCGTTCGATCGCCGCTCGGCTGTTCTTTCGGGTACGGGCCAGGTGCGCGACGTGGTATCTCGTTCGCGTGGGGCCATCGGCTACATTTCGCTGGGCTTCGTCGATAGCCTCAACGCCAAGACCTCGGTCAAAGCCGTCTCGGTCAATCATGTTGAGGCGTCCGAGAAGACGGTCGCGAGTGGCGGCTATCCCATCTCGCGCGACCTTTACTTCTTTGTGAAGGGTGTGCCTTCGCAGCAGGCGCAGGATTACATCGACTATGTGACGTCCGAAAAGATGGACAAGCAGATTCGCGAGGCGGGCTTTATTCCCGTCACCAACGACGAGAAGGGGAGTGAGTAGCATGGAAGCACAGGAAAACTCCCAGACTGAGCAGAATGTTCAGACGCCCAAGAAGCGCGAGCTGGCGCTCGTATCGCGCAGTACCTATATCAAGGAGAAGGCGCTGCAGTGGATCTTCTTTGCCTGCGCGTTCTTGGCGGTCGTTACCGTCATCCTGATTTTTGTCTTTACCACGTACTCGGCGCTGCCCGTCTTTACTGACATCGGTCTGGCTGACTTCTTTAGCTTTACGTGGGCGCCTTCCGAGGGCCACTACGGCATCTTGTCGCTGCTTGCCGGCTCGGGTCTGGTGACCGTCGGTGCGCTCGCCATGGGCGTGCCGCTGGGCGTGGGTACGGCCGTTTACCTGGTCGAGATTGCCAGCAAGCGCGTGCGCAAGCTCATCAGCCCCGCCGTTGACCTGCTGGCGGGCATACCCTCCATCATCTACGGCTTCTTTGGCATGATCATCATCCGCCCGTTTATCGCACAACTGACCGGCGGCCTTGGTTTTGGTGCGCTGACGGCGTGGTTTGTGCTCGCCATCATGATCGTCCCTACCATCACCACGCTCACCATCGATGCCCTCAATTCCATTCCCATGGGCATTCGCGAGGCATCGTATGCCATGGGTGCTACTAAGTGGCAGACCATCTATAAGGTCGTGCTACCTGCCGCTAAGCTGGGTATCGTGGATGCCATCGTGCTGGGTATGGGCCGTGCCATCGGAGAGACCATGGCCGTGCTCATGGTCGTGGGTAACGCCCCGGTTATTCCCGACAGCATTGCGAGCCCTATCTCGACGCTCACGAGCCAGATCGCGCTCGACATGAGCTATTCCTCGGGTCTGCATCGCTCGGCGCTGTTCGGCATGGGCGTGGTCCTGTTTATCATCTCCGCCACGCTGGTGGGCATCGTCCGTCTGATTTCCAAGAAGAAGAGGGGGTAGGCTATGTCCGATTCCGTTGACACGACGGTCGATACGACCTCGTCGCGCGAGCGCATCAAGCGTGCCCTTTCCCACGGCAAGAAGGGCCGCATCAACAAGGACCTGTCCAACAAGATCATGCTTGGCGTGTTCCGTGCCGCTGCCTACATCACCACGCTGGTGCTGGTCGCTATCATCGCCTACGTGGTCATCAACGGCCTGCCACACATCTCGCTCGACTTTATCTTCGGTTGGCCCCAGGGCGTCAACGCCGAGGGCGGTATTTGGCCCACGATCGTCTCGACCGTCTATGTGACGGCGCTCGCCATGCTTATCTGCACGCCGATCGCTGTGCTGGCAGCCGTCTATCTGGCCGAGTACGCCAAGCAGGGCAAGGTCGTCGAGCTCATTCGCTACGCTGCTGACGCTTTGGCCTCGGTGCCCTCCATCGTTATGGGTCTGTTTGGCTACGCCTTGTTTGTCGAGGCCATGGGCTTGGGCCTTTCGATGGTCTCTGCCGCTCTGGCACTCGCGCTCTTGATGCTTCCCATCGTCATGCGCACCACCGAAGAGGCCATTCGCGCCGTTCCGCGCTATATCCGTTGGGGCGCGTACGGTCTGGGCGCCACCAAGTGGCAGGTTGTCTCCAAGATCGTGCTTCCTTCTGCCTTTGGCCGTATTGCCACGGGCATCGTCCTCGCCATCGGCCGTGCCATTGGCGAGACCGCGGTGGTGCTCTACACCATGGGCCAGGCCATCAATCTACCTATTTCGCCGCTCGATTCCGGTCGTCCCATGACCGTTCACCTGTACCTGCTTGCCAACGACGGCATCAACATGAACGCAGCCTACGGCACTGCGCTCTTGCTGATGGTGATCATTTTGGCCTTCAACCTGTTTGCGCGCTTCCTGTCGCGTAAGCGTCGCTAGTTAAGGAGTCCCATGTCCGTTTATCAGTCCGCTCCCGCGTTGGAGCAAGCGGCCATTACGGCCAAGGATTTCAACTTTTGGTACGGTGACTTTCATGCGCTGACGGGGCTTGACCTCAACATCGCCAAAAACGCCATCACCTCCTTCATTGGCCCTTCGGGCTGCGGCAAGTCGACGTTTTTGCGCTGCATCAACCGCATGAATGACCTGATCGAGGGTACGCGCGTCGAGGGCACCATGACGCTCGACGGCAACGATATCTATGCCGAGGGTGTCGACCCGGTCGACCTCCGTCGCCGCGTGGGCATGATCTTTCAGCAGCCCAATCCGTTTCCCAAATCCATCTACGAGAATGTCGCCTTTGGCCCTCGTTTGCAGGGCGTGACTAGCAAAAGTGACCTCGATGACATCGTGGAAGAATCGCTCAAGCGCGCCAACCTCTGGAAAGAGGTATCCAATCAGCTCAACAAGGATGGTTTGGCGCTCTCGGGCGGTCAGCAGCAGCGTCTGTGCATCGCGCGCGTGCTTGCGGTGCAACCCGATGTCCTTCTGATGGACGAGCCCTGCTCCGCCATCGACCCCACGTCCGTCTCTAAGGTCGAGGATTTGATGGCCGAGCTGGCGCCCGAGATGACGATCATCATCGTCACGCATTCAATGCAGCAGGCAGCTCGCATTAGCGACTACACCGCATTCTTCTTGCAGGAAGTTGCCGGCGAGCCCGCTACGCTCATCGAGTATGGTCAAACCGACGCGATCTTCACCAGCCCGGTGGACTCGCGGACGGAAGACTATATCACCGGCCGCTTTGGCTGATCGGTGCGACTAGTCCCAAGCCGATCGGATCTGGTCCGGTGCGTATTCACTGTGCGGGCGGCATGACCGCACCCAACTGATTGGAGTGAACCATGCGCAAACTGTTTTCCCGTCAGCTCATCGAGGCCCGTCACGAGATGCTGAGCATCTACGAGGCCGTCGATCTGGCCCTCCACGATGCCGTGAAGGCCTATGTGACCGACGACCGCAAGCTCGCCACCAAGACCAAGAAGCGCACGCTTTCGATTGACGCACGCTGCGCCAACCTGGAGGCCGTCTGCTACAACCTGATTGCCACGCAGTCACCGGTCGCCTCCGACTTCCGCTTGCTGCAGACGATCATCTACGTCGACTTTAACCTGCAGCGCATGACCGATAAGGTTCGCCAGATTTGCCGCGCCACGCGTCATATGATCAAGGCCGACATCTCGCTGCCCAAGGAGCTTGTCGGCACGGTCGAGGCCGAGGCTGAGGCCGTCTACCAGGTGCTGGGCTCTTCGCTTTCTGCGCTCGTCACCAACGACATGTCCATCATCTGCAACTTGGCCGTCGAGGACGAGCCAGTGCACGCCGCCTACGAGAAGTTCTTCCGCACCTTTAACCGTATGGACACGGGCGATTTTATGGACGACGACAGCAACTATGACGACCTGCGCCGCGCCATCATGGTATCGCGCTATCTCGATCGCATCGCCTTGATTTCCATCGATGCCGCCTGCCGTCTGACCTTCCTGTTGACCGGACAGCGTATGACTGCCGGTGATATCGCCTGCACTGATGAGGATGAGCTCGAGAGCATGCGCGTGCCTTCGGGCGAGGGTGTTATCATGAGGCCCGCCGTCGATGCACGCTACGTTGCCAAGGTGCCCGTTAACGAGGTCAGCGAGGGTCTTCGCTACCTGCTCGATCATCTTGAGGATGAGGACGATGGCGAGGACGACGAGGAGTAAGTAACCCCGTTCGTCGAAAGATTGTAAATACCTAAGTGAGCGCGGCCTTGCACATGCGGGGCCGCGCTCTTGCGTTAGCATGGGACTACTTGTTTGGCTGTCAGCGGAGGCGATTGGCAATGGATAACTATTTGGACTTGATGCGCGCTCGCCGCGAGCAGATTCTGGAACGTTTTTATGCGGCGCTCGATCGCGCGGGCCGTCCCCACGACGCCGCGCGCCTCATTGCCGTGTCCAAGACCGTTGGTGTCGATGAGACCGTTGCCGCCATCCAGGCGGGGTATCGCCATTTTGCCGAGAATCGCCCGCAGGAGCTGGTTCGCAAGCTCACAGGTTTGGCGGAGCATCCGGAGCTGCCCGAGGTGCGCTTCGATATGATCGGCAACCTGCAGACCAATAAGATCAATGCGGTGCTGGGCTCAGCCGAGCTGATTCACTCGGTGGGTTCGCTGCATCTGACGCAGGCGATCTCGAGCCGTGCTGCCCGCAAGATTGAGGCAGGCGAACTCGCCGGCCCCCAGCGTGTGCTCATTGAGGTCAATGTGAGTGGTGAGGAGTCGAAGGGAGGCTTTTCGCCCGATGAGATTCGCGCCGCCGCGGGTGAGCTTGCGGAACTTGAGGGAATTTGCGTACAGGGGCTTATGACTATGGCGCCCCGGGGGAATAAGGATGTGGCACGCCGCACCTTTGCGGGGCTTCGTGAGCTGAGGGATGAGCTGGAGGCGGCGCATCCCGATTTGAACCTGCCTGAGCTTTCCTGCGGCATGAGCGAGGACTTTGAGCCTGCCCTTGAGGAGGGCTCTACGCTCGTTCGCCTGGGCAGGGTAGTATTTAGCCCGGAGTTTGCAGTAAAATAAGGCTCTGAAGTGCGCACTGATTATCGGGGCGCCTGCACTAAACCGCGAGAGGACACAACCATGGGCTTCCTTGACGAGATTAAAAATAAGATGCACCTGGGCGGCCAGCAGGGTTACGACCAGGGTTATGGCCAGGACGACGACTACGGCTACGATGACGGCTATGACGATAGTTATCAGGGCAACGGCTACAGTGGTGCTTCGGGCGAGGGCTTCTACACCCAAGACGAGCCGAGCAACGGCCTGCTTGGTCAGACGCGCCGCGGTGAAGCTGAGTCGGTTGCCGTGTATACGCGCTCCGGTCAGCTGGTCGGCGATGACTCCCGCCATGCCACGACGTATAACCCGCCTTCGCGCTCGCAGGACAGTGTTGCGAGCGGTTATCGTCCTGGTGCCTATGACACGCCGTCGAGCTACGCCGAGAACACCCGCGCCCGTGCCGCCGCTGCGCCCGCGCCTGCACCGAGCGATGCCTCGGCCTATGCGAGCAATATCATCAACGCCACACCGCAGCTGCCGGCCTATGTCCTGCGCCCCGAGAGCTATGACGACGTGGAGACCGTGGTGCGCCGCGTTCGCACCAAGCAGCCTGTCGCACTGATTTTTGTGGGCGTACGCACCGAAGTTGCCAAGCGCGTCTTGGACTTCTCTTACGGCTTTGCCTGCGGTCTGGGTGCCACGGTCAAGGAGGTGGGCGACCGCGTGTTCATGGTGCTGCCCGCCGGCTGCGAGGTCAAGGATTCGGACCTCAAGAAGCTTCGTGCGGACGGCTACCTTAAGTAAAGACAAGACGAGGAGATTCCCATCAACATCTACACTATCGTCCAGCTGGTCAACACGCTGTTCAACTTCTATTCTACGCTCATTGTCGTCTACTGCTTTATGACGTGGATTCCCATGAAGCAGGGTGGTTTGCTTCAGGATATTGCCGCGGTGCTTGATAGCGTGTGCGGTCCGTGGCTCAACCTGTTCCGTCGTTTCATCCCGCCGATGGGCGGTATCGATTTTTCGCCGGTCGTTGCGATTATTGCGTTGCAGTTGGTGCAGAGGCTGGTTCTGCAGCTTCTTATAGGTATACTCGTGTAGAACTGACTTAGTAACTTACGTCGGGCGTGTAGCGCCGAGGCGATGAAAAAGGAGACTTGTTATGGCTATTACCCCTGCAGACATCCAGGCTCAGACTTTCTCTGAGGCCAAGCGTGGCTACGATCCTGCCGAGGTCGACGTCTTCTTGGAGACGCTGTCCTCCGAGGTTGACGCTATGCTCGCTAAGATCGTCGACCTTAAGGGTCGTCTGACTGCTACCGAGCAGCAGCTTGCCGATGCGCAGGCTCAGCTTGCCCAGGCTCAGGATGCCCCCGCCCAGGCCGTTCCTGCCGCCCCCGTGGCTGCTCCCGCCCCTGACTTCTCCGCTCAGGAGCGCCAGATTTCCGCTGCCCTGATTGCCGCCCAGCAGACCGCTGAGACCATCGTCAACGATGCCAATGAGAACGCTGAGCGTATCCGCAACGAGGCTGACGCCAAGGCACGCGAGGTTATCCGCCAGGCTCTGACCGAGAAACAGGCCGAGCTCGAGGAGATCGATCGTCTCAAGGCTTCCCGTGAGGAGTTCAAGGCCGAGTACCTCAAGCTCATCCAGCACTTCATGGACGATGCCCAGAACTCCTTCCCGGCCGACCTCATGTCCTCCACGCCGGTCGGTTCTGCCGCTTCTCCTGCAGTGAGTGTTCCCGCCGAGCCGCTGCCCGTCGCTGACCCGGTTGTCCCCGTGGCCGATCCCTTCGCCCCGATCGACAACTTCGCTGCCGACGACCTGGACTAACATTCGGCCTACAATTTAGTGCCTAGAAAGGACCCGCAGCTTGCGGGTCCTTTCTTATGACTCAAGACTTTAGTCCGCTGGCCGCGCAGCGGCCAGCTTTAAACCACCCGCTACGCGGGTGGAGACAAACGGCTTTACAAAGCCACCCCTCCGACCGATA
>JAGZWV010000137.1 GCA_018378775.1 Collinsella sp.
GGCCTGGACCTTCTCGTCGTGCCCTCCGCCGAGCTCTCCCGCGGCCGCGGCGGCCCGCGCTGCATGAGCATGCCCTTCTGGCGCGAGGACCTCTAAGGTCTTCAAGGACCCGTACAGGTCTTAATACATACATCTAGCTGCCATTAGATGTCTCCCAATGGGGCGGTGCGGGTTTTCGCACCGCCCCATTCTTGTATGAGGAACGTCAACACGATTGGATGACTGCTTTTGTAAGGAGCTTGGCCATGGATATCAAGACAATCGGCGTTGAAGAGTGGCTCAACGTTTGGGAGAAGAGCGCCACGTGGGATATCGCCCAGTCGACGATCTCCTCGCTTACCATGGGCGAGCTGCGCGCGCTCGACGAGCAGGACGGCGCCACGTTCTATGAACGCCTGGACCGCGAGAAGATGAACTACGGCTGGATCGAGGGTTCGCCGGAGTTTAAGGCCGAGGTTGCCAAGCTGTATCGTCGCGAGGTCAATCCCGATCACATCCTGCAGACCAATGGCTGCACGGGCGCCAATCTCAACGCCATCATGGCTGTAGTCGAGCCCGGCGACCACGTTATCGCCGAGTGGCCTACCTATGCGCCGCTCTATGAGATCCCGCGTACGCTCGGCGCCGAGGTCGAGTATTGGGAGCTTCGCGAGGAGCTCGGATGGAAACCCGATATCGAGGAGCTCAAGCGCTCGGTGCGCCCCAACACGAAGCTCATCTGCATCAACAACGCATCGAACCCCATCGGTACGGTGCTTGATGCCGATACGCTCGGCCAGATTGCCGAGATCGCCCGCTCGGTTGGCGCCTATGTGCTGTGCGACGAGGTGTACCTGCCGCTTGAGAACACTGAGGACTTTTTGTCGATGGCCGATGTGTACGAGAAGGCCATCGTCACCAACTCGGTGTCCAAGACCTATTCGACGCCTGCGGCCCGCGTGGGCTGGGTTGTGGCAGACGAAGAGGTATCTAACCGCATTCGCACGTACCGCGACTACACCATGATTTGCGGCGGCGTGTTCAACGACGCCCTGGCGACCTATGTGCTTGAGCACAAGGACAAGATCCTCGAGCGCAATCGCAAGATCGTGTTTGGCAACCGCGATATCGCGCAGGCTTGGATCGATACGCAGCATCGCGTTTCCTGGACGGCCCCACAGGGCGTGTCTACCTCGTTTATCCAGCTGGATATTCCCGAGGACGACGAGGAGTTCTGCAAGCGCCTGCTGTCCGAGAGGGGAGTGCTGCTGGTACCCGGCAGCCGCTTTGAGCTTCCCTGTGGCGCACGCCTGGGCTACTGCGCGAGCGAGGACGTTCTGCGCGAGGGCCTGAGGCTTTTGGGCGAGGCGCTGGCGGAGTTTGATCGCTAGGATTCCGATGATCTTCGAGGGCGTTATCTAAATTGGCCGAAGATAATCGAAAACGGACCCGTTTCCCTAGTGAAGCGGGTCCGTTTTTCTATACCGAGAAGTCAAGTTGTTACAAATGGGGCCGTAAAGCGAGCCGGTATCCGCTGGGCCTTATACTGAGTTTCCGGTGAACGGTATCAAGCGTCTGGTAAACGGTAATTTATTTACCAGAAATGAATAGGACAATCTTTTTTCTGAATAAAAATGAAAATGGTTGAGACGCGGTATGAACCGCTAATTCTATTCATAGCTTTAGTGGAAATATGCAATTTGAGGATGGTTTAACAAAGTTAAGTTCCATTTGATTTTAGGATTGAAAACGCGTTTAAGCACGTAAATACGCTTTATTAAGATGAAGTGTGCCATGCGTGAAGTATATGTGTATGCCGTTCACCCCCTATAAAAAACCGTTCGGGGGCAAGGTGGAAGTATGGGCTGATTTTGGATATAAATATGTCGTCAGCAATAACGCCTCACACGGAGGGGCGCTAACGAATCGGCCCTGACAAGGGCCCGAAA
>JAGZWV010000138.1 GCA_018378775.1 Collinsella sp.
CATCAAGGGCAAGACCTGCATCATCAACGACGACATGATCGACACCGCTGGCACCCTGTGCGCCAACGTCAAGGAGCTCAAGGCTATGGGCGCTGGCGACATCTACGTCTGCGCCACCCACGGCATCTTCTCCGGTCCGGCCATCGAGCGTCTGAACGACGCCCCCATCGTCGAGTGCGTCGTCACCGATGCCATTCCCGTCGAGGTCGGCGGCAAGATTAAGACCATCTCGGTCGCCGAGGAGTTCGCTCAGGCCATCTCCGCCGTTTACCACGAGGAGCCCGTCTCCACGCTCGTCGGCGGCGATTTCGCGCTGTAGTCGCATCGTCCTTGCAACCCGGCGCATCGCCGTCGGAACAGAAGAAACCCCCGCGCTCCCCCTTGCTTCGCAAAGGTCGCGCGGGGGTTTCTTCTGTTCCGACGGCTCGCTCTGCCGCGGCCGCGCTTTTGTCTGGTGGGATTTCGCTGAAGCAAAGCCTCGCCTTCGGCGGGCGTGGTAGCCTTTGTCGTTGATTGAACTATTTACGTAACGGAGGACAAATATGGCAGCTGCACAGCCGCTTAAGATTCGCATGGTTGCCGGACTTGGCAACCCGGGTGAGGAATATGCCGAGACCCGCCACAACGCCGGCTTTAAGGCGATCGATGAGCTGGCCCGTCAGGCCGGTGTCACGTACTGGAAAAACCAGGCCGGCGCCGAGGTCGCGCTCATCAACATCAACGACCCTGAGGAAGAGGGCGGTAAGCGCCAGATTGTACTGGTCAAGCCGCAGTCGTACATGAACACCTCGGGTGGCCCCATCTCCAAGCTCTGCCGCGAGTACAAGATCAAGGCCGAGGAGCTACTCGTGATTCACGACGAGCTCGACATCCCCGCCGGTGACGTGCGCGTCAAGGTGGGCGGTGGCCACGCCGGGCACAACGGCCTGCGCTCCATCATCGACAAGATGGGCAGCCGCGACTTTAGCCGTATCCGCACCGGCATCGGCAACCCTCCCGGCAAGATGGCCGTCGCCGACTACGTGCTTAAGCAGCTGCGTGCCCGCGAGGCCGAGGATTTCCAGGACACCTGCGTCCGCGCGGCCGACGCCGCCGGCTTGGCGATCGTGCACGGCGTGGTCTATGCCCGCGACCACGTCAACGGCGCCGCCTCCGCCAACGGCAAGCACTAAAACCTACCATTTAGGGACAGGTTTATTTTGTCAGGTTTTACCTGCGGAAACGCCCCAGTTGCGGCATCGCAATAAACCGCGCGCCGCCATACGCACATAGCACCCCAAAGGGGGCCGGCCTCATCACAACCCGAGGCCGGCCCCTTTGCCGTTTTACCCGATAAGACTGACCAAAATAGACCTGCCCCTATTTGGTAGGCCAAAGTGGATAAACCCTGCTCCCAACCGCCGAAGACACACGTAAGCGACATGTCCATGAGGGTATAATTTGCACCGTATGTCTGCACAACGCCTGTGCGCGTACGGTTTTATTCGGGCTACCGTCCATTTCCGTGGAGGCACGGTTCGGCAGCCCTAACAAGAGAGGGGTTCTATGTATAAGATCCTGGAGAAGACGCAGTTCTCGGAGAAGGTGTTCAAGTTCCGCATCGAGGCGCCTGCAATCGCCAAGCATGCGCACGCTGGACAGTTCCTCATGGTTCGCGCCAACGAGACGGGCGAGCGTGTCCCGTTTACCCTGGCCGGCTGGAACGGTGACGAGGGCTGGGTCGAGTTCATCTTCATGGTGATCGGCAAGACCACCGAGATGCTGTCCACCTACGAGGCTGGCGAGTCGCTGCGCGACGTCGTGGGCCCGCTGGGCGTTCCCACCGAGATGGCCGAGGGCCCCTGCGCCGTCATTGGCGGCGGCGTCGGCCTGGCAATTGCCTTCCCGGTCGCCAAGCACCTGGTCGAGACCGG
>JAGZWV010000030.1 GCA_018378775.1 Collinsella sp.
TTACTCCAACGACGAATTCTAGGCGGTGTCCCCTCCCTTTCAAGAAAGAGAAGAGGCGGGGCATGCCCCGCCTCTTACACCACATCTCTGCGCGCTACCAACCTGCGCCCCCGTTTTTGTTCTGCGGCCCTTGAGCCGCCTCCCCTGGGACCTGATTGACAGCCCCTTCGAGGCCCCGTGGGCAAAAAAGGGCAAATATGAGTACTGTTACTTTTTTGGTAACAGCCAAAACTGCCCCAAATGCCGCCCCCGCAGCTTGCATGCGCCTCTCAATTAGTCAAACAGCTCTATAGCGGGCTAATATGCGTCGACGTTAATGAACATATTTGCTGTTATGTCCATTGTTTTGCGAAAGTAATATGGCACTACAATAGCAACAGTACTCATATTTGGCATTTTTTCCCACTGGGCTTGGAAAGCGCCGAAGACCTACCGATGCCGGCAAGCAAACCACATCCTGGTGCAAGGGGGACAGGTTAATCTGCACCAACCTGGTGCAGATTAACCTGTCCCCCTTGCACCAACCCCTTGACAACCCCGGCAACGTCGACGTCTTGGAAACGACAGCGAGCTGGTCGCATTTGAGGCAAGGCGACGTGAAGCGATAGGGCGCTGACCTTTTGGTCGCGCCCTTGAAGTCGAACGTCAGATTGTCCTAATGCGGCCCGCGCAGCGTCGGCCGGTTACGGCGTTTGGTAAAACCGCGTAACTAAATCCGTTCCGCGATCTCGTGGATGAGGTAGTCGGTCTTTTCCCAGCCCAGGCACGGGTCGGTGATCGACTTGCCAAAGACGCCGCCGTCGACCGGCTGGTTGCCGTCCTCCAGGTAGGACTCGATCATAAAGCCCTTGACCAGCTTGGAGATGGACTCGTTGCGGCGGCAGCTGTCGAGCACCTCCTTGCAAATGCGATACTGCTCCAGCGGACGCTTGCCCGAGTTGTCGTGGTTGCAGTCGATGACCGCCGCCGGGTTGGCGTAACCGGCATGCTCGGTATAACGCTCGGCCAGGCGCTCCAGGTGCTCGTAGTGGTAATTGGGGTAGGTGCGACCGTCGAGACCAATGTAGCCGCGCATGACGGCGTGTGCGAGCGGGTTTCCGTCGCACTCAACCTCCCAGTTACGGAAGATGAAGCTCTGATGTGCCTGGGCGGCGTAGATGGAGTTGAGCATGACGGTGGTGGAACCGGCGGTGGGGTTCTTCATGCCGACGGGCACCGAAATGCCGCTCGACACCAAGCGATGCTCCTGGTTTTCGACCGAGCGCGCGCCGACGGCAACGTAGCTCAGCAGGTCGACGAGGTACTGGTAATTAGAGGGGTAGAGCATCTCGTCGGCGGTAAAGAAGCCAGTCTCCTCGATGACGCGCAGGTGCATGTGGCGGATGGCCTTAACGCCTTCGAGCAGGTCATCGGGCGCCTCGGGGTCGGGGTTATGCAGCAGACCCTTGTAGCCGGTGCCCTTGGTGCGCGGCTTGTTGGTGTAGACGCGCGGAATGATGATGAGCTTGTCCTTGACCTCCTCGGCGACCTTGGCCAGTCGGTTCATGTACTCAAGCACCGAGTCCTCGCGGTCGGCAGAGCACGGGCCGATGATGAGCACCTTGCGCGCGTCCTCGCCGGTAAAGACCTTGGCGACCTCGGCGTCGAATGCCTGCTTTTTGGCGGTAAGCTCGGCGGAAAGCGGCATTTCCTCGCGGATCTCCATGGGAATCGGCAGCCTGCGTTTGAAATCCATGGCCATGCGGGGCCTCCTCAATCAAATAAGTCAAAGTGTGAATTGTCGAATGCTCGGCATTATCCGCTGTCGCACGCTAAAGTGCAAGCACGACCAACCAAAAAGGGAACGGATGACACGAGGACTTGCTTACCACGAGAGTGGATAATCTCCCGTTTTCGGCCTATGTCCGCGCCAAAAGCGGGAGATTATCCACTCTCGTCGAGCAAGCGTCCGAAAATCCTCGCTCGTGACCTACCAAAAAGGGACAGGTTTATTCTGGCAGGTTTTATCTGGGCAAACGCCAAAAACACCACAAAGGGGACAGGCACCTTTGTGGTGGTTTGCTCATGGCGGTCTTCTGGCGAAAACTAAGTGAGTAGACTTTTTGCGAAAGGCCAAACACGCCCCAAAACGCCACAACTCTGACCTGCGGTTTTATTGAGCATGTACCGCGATGTGCTCGGCAGGTTCCAAAAAGCCTACTCACTTGCATTTGGGGCGCGCCGGATAGGTGAAAATACCACCGCAGAAGAGGTACTTCTTTCGCGGTCTTTCGCGGCATCCTTTGCTACCACGGTTTCAATCGTCTCAATCTGTAACATGTAGAGGTAAAATCGCCGTTTTGCTGTTACAGATCAAGACGATCAACATAGTGCGAGTTGAATAGTCTCAATCTGAAACAGATGGAAACGTTATTACCAGCCAAGTGTTACAGATTGAGATAAACGCAGGAGCGGCAGCGTTAGATCAATCCTCCGCAAAGTAATTCGGAGAGAATCTGGTCCTAGGGTTATCTACCAGGTACGATATGTGCACTTATATTTCGTCTCAAACCCAGGCATTCCGTTCCCGCGTGGGCTTAACGCTGCACCTGTATAGAGGATCGTTTGCCCCGTACGAGAATAAGAGGTTTTGAAAGACAACCTCTTGTATGTCTGGTCGAAGCAATCAACATTCTCGCTCGGGTAGCTCGCGGTGGAGAACGATTTGTAGGTGTCCAAGACATCCGCCGTCACAAGACGACAAGGTGCAACAGAACCCGTATCTGGCTGCGCCGTCGCATAATTGGGAATTGCGCCCATCGACAGTGCAAGCATAAAACATGCGGCCAATGCCTTCACCAAGTTCTTCGATATATGTCGTTTCATGGTTATCTTCCTCTCCTAGTTTTTGCTGTCGTTCGTCTTGAATAGCTGCGCGTACACATTACCGATCCATTTCGAATCACCTCCCATTTCTCGAGTAACGAAGTGCGAATCATCTCGTGTGAGCAAGACGGAGCCATCGCAGAGCGATTCGAGATTCCCGATAAGATGGGAAGAGATAATGACATGCGCTCCCCTACCTGCTTCATCTCTAAGAGCATTCGAAACGATTGCGACATGTCCCACATCAAGCGCATTCATGGGCTCATCCAAAAGGACGACTTCGCAATAAGACATATAGGCCATCGCAACATTAAGCAATTGTCTATTTCCGTCAGACAACCTAGATACGGGCATATTCTTCAACTCAGTCAAGTCAAAGAGATTAAGCACTTGATCCAAGGTACGAGGCGAATGCCAAATTTTCCTGCATCGATCGAGATGGAAAGCAACGGTCATGTGCCGAATCAATAGAGACGGCCCGTTCGGAACTAAAAAGAAAACCTTTCTCATTTGCTCACAGTCAACGCACGCTTTCGCATGAAAACAGAGAGAACCCAACACGCGGACTGATTGCCCAGCGTCTCCCCAAAGAGTATTGAGTAACGTTGTCTTTCCATATCCATTTGGAGCGACAAGACCCCATATCTCGCCAGCGGGCATATCAAACTGCAATCCCTTTACGAGCTGATTATTTCCAACCGTCAACGTATCCAGCGACAGGGATAGCACGCTTTTCTCACCCAAACTGCCCGGGCGAATTTGGTTCCAGGCCCAGCGATTCCTACTTTTAAGAAGCGAAAACGAGATGATTCCCAACGCACAAATAACAAATGTGCTCACCACGGCAAAGGCGCAGTGCAATGCATTGGCTTCAGGAACAAGAGACACCTCCGCCCCATTGGCGTAAGAGGCGCCGCCAAGCGCAAGCGAAGAAACGGAATAGCTCGACACCATATACGGCAACAACGCATGCCATGGAGCATCTTTGCTCGCATAAAACGGAAGCTGGCTTATGCCCCCCACAAGAGCGATCACCATGGACGAAATGGCCCTGTTTCTGCTTCCGGCGTACACGCACACGCCCAAGCAAGCAAACATCATCGACAGCACAGCTTCAAAGACGGCAAATAGCCCTAGCTGAACTAACACAGTTCTTTCGACTACGTCACCATACTGAATGAATACAACCGGGTACTCTGTCTGACCTACACCGTTAAACACCGTTGCCAATACAAAACAGGGAGCCAACGCCAGCACCAAAACCAGCATCGATGCAATACCAGAGACGAGAACGCGGCATGCATTCATCTCTAACTTTGACAACAACGCTCGATCGTAGAACCGCTTTCCATCCCCCTCAAGCGACATATAGAGGACGAGAACCGGAACCAAAAGCCACGCTATTGCAGGAACAGCGCCGCAATAATATGCGAGGAGAATCATCCCAGGCATTTTTGTCGTTGAGTCGTACGATTCCGGATAGGTCAGCACTGATATGGCTCTGGGAAGACGCTCTTGGGCTTCAAGCGATAACTCCGAATCAACACCATTCAAATAACCGAGTCGGTATTCCTTGAGCAATAGATTGTCGTAATCGGCAATCGCATCGTAATACCCTCTGGAGTCTGCCTTGCTTTCAAGCGCTCGATCAAGACATGCCCTTTCGTCGGCAATGATGCTGTTGAGCTCCTGTGGGGCAGTGTCATAAACGCCGTCAGAGACTTGAGAGACCAAAAGGGCTCTCTGGTCTTCGATGGAAACTCTACCATATAGATAATCTGCTCCCGTTGGAACGGATAGTAATACCGGGATGCAGAATACGAGCGCGAGCAGCGCCGTCAGCAACATAATTCCCCGGTTGCGCGCAAGAACTTCTAAATTAAGCCGTACATATGTGAGGCAATCACAGGTCTTCACAGCAAGCACCTCCGGTTCGCAACACACGAGTCGTCGGACCCGTTGTCCGGAAGTATCGCCTGCACCGTCAGAACTGTCTGTAGACGTGCGGGATGGACTTATGATCTTGTTTGTCTACAGGCTTCTACCTGCCATTTTCTACAACATCAGCTATAAGACAAAATACTTTATCTCTAAGTTCACGCTCCGAGTGAACTCCAAGCAAGGCATAGCTCTTGCTCTTGGCCTCTTTGACGGTTCCCCGAGCAACATTAAGATGCGCGCAAATCTCGGTGGTTCTATTGCCATCAAAAACGCATGCCATGATGTCGGCATAAAGCGGCGTGAAGCCAAGCCTCAAGAAAGCCTCACGCACGGCATCGCGTCGATCACCCGCCCGAGCTGCATCTTTCAAACGCAAGGATAGCAGCGAATAAGTCAGAAGGATAAGTACGACAAGGAATGCGATCACGCGTAAAGCAGGCAAAAGGACGCCAACGGACTCACCGCTCCCAACGGACTCAAAGAAAATGTACAGTCGACTCACTGCATCGTGAGCCCAGAACGTTGCCCCAGCACCCACAGACACCGAAGAAAGAGTAAGTTCGGGCGAAAGGCACAAATGCATTTCAGACGTCCACCGTATAACTGCATGGCAACACAGGGCCAAAAGCACTATAGCTATCGGCAGGATTATCACATCATGCTCAAAGCCAAAGCATATGAGGATTTCCTCGATGCCCATTCCAGACGCATACATAAACAGGAAGCAGGCGAAGACTATCCTGCAGCTCCGATTGGACGATAAGGGCCTCAGTGATTCTGAACGGTGATCATGGCCTTTTGTTGCGTCGAAATGCCACGTATCCTTTGACGAAAGAAGTTCAGCCGTCGCCTCCGAAATGCTTTTATATCCGGTTTTAGTCAAGGCCCGCGACAAATAGGTACGGGCGGTAGACGGGGAAATATCCAAGGCAGAAGCAATCTCCTCGTACGTTTTTCCCTCTATCCTCATAGAGAAAACCGCGGACTCCCTTTGAGAAAAACCCAAAGTCGCAGGGATATCGGCAACTGCAGAGCGTTTTCCTCCTAATTTGGCATCCGCAGAAAAAGCGCTCGTTAAGTCGGGTAACGATCGCATTATGGCCCTGACAAGGATGCTGCCCAAGACAGTCGCCAGAAGCAGTGCGATCTCTTGACGCCCACCAAAGCTCAGGAGCACAGCTCCGATGTTTATATTGCGCGAAAACAAACAATCCAAATCAAGAGCAACGGCAGCATTACCAAACGCAAGAGGTTCGACGAGCGAGGCAGCAACCCCCATCTCGGCGTTAACGGAAAGGATAGAACCGATGGACTCCATCAACGAGGCGAGAAGAAACTGAAGGCCAACAAGCAAAGCAATCAAGAGTACAACGGGGCTGTAAAGGGCGAGCTCAGGATACCCATGGAGAACAGGGCCATCGGCTACATGTTTCCCCGTTGATCCCGCACGCATGTTTGTGAATTCACCGCCAAGCGCCCAAGAACAGCAAGCGACAAGCAAGGGGGCTAGCAACAACAAAATGAACGCGAGCGCCGAAACCACACCATGAAATTGATGAAACACATTAAGTGATACCGTGAACATCGCGAGAAGTGCAATATCTACGAGCATAAGTCCAAAAAGCCGTTTGGAAATACCCGGTCTCACGGGGCGAGAGATGAGACCCACACAGAAGCCCGAAAGCAGATGCAGACCGATAAGAACGGTGCCAGAAAGGCCCGCATAAATACTTGGCGCCATACAATACAGACCAGCCGCCCCTATAAACAACATAATTGAATGCCAGAGGAACGAGCGCTTTACGTTTTGTAGATCAGCCGCCTCGATTGCCATAAATTCAAAGCTCCTAGATAGCATTTTGCCTATTTTAACATCGGCCCCAGCGTTAAAAAACTGTTACCCGAATTAATCAATATGCCCCCTCCGCTAAAAGGCACCACGCTCATCCTCCACTTCTGGGAGCGCTAGCCTGTCAAAAGGGGACAGGTTTATTTTGGCAGGTTTTATCTGGGCAAACGTCAACCGCCGCGGGGGAGTTGCCTCCCTTCGCGGCGGTCTTCTAGCAGAAAAACCAAGTGAGTAGGCTTTTTGCAGGAGGCCAAGCACGCCCTAAAACGCCACAGCTCTGACCTGCGGTTTTACCGATCATTTGTCGCGATGTGCTCGGCAAGTTCAAAAAAGTCTACTCACTTGCATCCGAGACGCACCGGATAGGCAAAAAACCGCCGCGAAAGGGCCCCTGGTCCCTTCGCGGCGGTCATACGCCTCTGATTTTGCGACGGTTTTACCAGCTTGCTACTCGCTGTAGCGGGTGGCTATGGCAGCTTGTACCATGCCGGCGCTCATGAGGTACGTTACCAGGAAGTAACCACCATAGGCTGCCAGGAAGATCGCGCAGGTGAGGCCCACGGTGCCGCCTATGCTCATGTTGCCGAACGTGCTCACCAGCTCGATGATCACCTTGAGCGCCACAAAGGAGTGAGCCAGCCCCACTGCCAGCGGGAACAGGAAGAATACCGCTTGCTGCGCCATCACCGAATGGCGAATCTGGCGGTCGTCGCAGCCGATCTGTGCCAGCACACGATAGCTGCGGCTGCCATCGGCCACGTTGGAGAGTTGCTGGATCGACAGAATCGCCGCGCATGCAACGACCAATACAAAGCCGATGTAGATGGCTAGGTAGCTAATGAGACCGTTCATTTGCGCTGCCTGCGTGTACATCTCGGAGCGTGTGATGAAGGTTCCCCACGACCCCGGCTCCTTGCCGTCAACGAGCAGATTGTCGAGCAGAGTGTATTTAATGGTCTCGTCTGCCTCAGTCGTATCCATCCCCTGTTTGTAGTTAACGAGCAGGCTACTGGAATACGGCTGCAGATTAAGTTGGGACAACAGCTCGTCGGCAACGACGACGGTACCCGGATTACTGCCCATCGCCGAGTTGGCGATGGCCGCCGTATCTTCGTCCGACTTATCGGTTGCGGGCTTGAGCGTATGCCCGCCCAAGGTAAGGGCATGGCCGCCAGCCATATACTTGGTGTACAGGTCGACCAGCTCGCCGCCCATATCACATGTGAGCAGATACTGGTCGTGACCGATGTGCACCGGCTCCTCGCCCATCATCTGACGCAGTTTGTTGTACTGGCTCGCCGGCGTCACAAACAGACCCATCGTATCGGCATTGCTACCCCCGAACGCCTTGGGAAGCTTTTCGCCCATGATCTTGCACATCTCACTTGGGGTCACCGAAGGATTCGAGCCGCCAAATGGGTAACTCAGATACGAATCGATCTGCACATGCTCACCGGCAACATCGGCGATATTGACCTTCTTGCCGGTCTCGTCGTTGTTGCCCGCCGACTTGCCCTTACGATCGCCGTGCCATGGATCGCCGTGCCATGCGGAGTACAAATCGACCGTACTATCGGCCAGCACCATGCGATCGGCTTCAGACGGATTGACATATTCTTTGTAGTAGTCGAGCGTATCGGGCGTGTAATAGACATACGTCTGAGACACGTCAACAGGGTTATAGCGCTCCAGATTCTCGTTCATCACGTTGGCAATCGACATACCGCACGTCACCGAGGTGATGGCCAAAAACAGGAGCATCGCAATGACGCCCATCGAAAAGCACACCGTGTTGACCTTGGCCGCAAGCTGGCGCACGGTAAACATGTTGAGGCCGCGCCAATACACGCCGCGCAGGCTCTGCAGCAGCTTGATGAGCATGCCCGAGAGTCCCCAGAACAGGGCAAAGGTGCCCACGGTAACCATAGCGGTCGTAATACCAAACTGGTTCATGGCCTCTTGCAGCTTGCTGTCCGTCGCGGTTAGCGGGAACCCATCACGTAGCAGACGGTAATAGGCCACGCCCACAAGCACCACGCCCACGGCAAAGATGGCAATCGCGATCCAGGGGTTGCGTGTCTTGATGCTCTCGTTGCGACGCTCGGCACCCATAAGCTCGATGAGTTTGGTACGACGCACGGCGCGAAGGTTCAGCAGTAGCGTGAGCACAAACATTACGAGCATGCAGGCAAGGGTCAGGCTGAACGCATGCACCGAGAAAAAGAAGTGGAAATTGGCGATCTGTGTCTTAAAGAGCGAGGCCGTAAAGAACGTCATGAGCTGGGAGAGTCCCACGCCCAGCACAATGCCGGCGACAAAGGCGCCGACCGAGACGATCACCGTCTCGAGCGCCATGATCGTGGCGACGCGCCCGCGCCCCATGCCGAGCACCTGGTACAGGCCAAACTCCTTCTTGCGGCGTTTCATGATGAAGTTATTGGCATACACCATCAAAAAGGCCATGACACCGGCCAAAAAGTACGTCAGGTCGCCGAGCATGCTGCCCATTACCTGCGCCAAGCCCTTTTCATCGATTCCGGCGATGTCGACCTGCATCGAGATGGTGTTAAAGGCATAGAAGACCGTGACACCCAGGGTGAGCGTCAAAAGGTAGACGAGGTAGTCGCGGCCGGCGCGGCGGACGTTGCCCCAAGCGAGTTTACAGAGCATCGGAGCCCTCACCGCCCATCATGGCAACGACCTCCATAATGCGGTCGAAGAACTCTCGGCGGTCGGTGTCGCCGCGGCGCAGCTCGGTGAAGATCTTGCCGTCGCGGATAAACAACACGCGGCTCGTGTAGCTGGCAGCAAAGCTGTCATGCGTGACCATGAGCACGGTGGCGCGCAGGCGGCGATTGAGGGCCTCCAGGCTCTCGAGCAGCAGGCGGGCGCTCTTGGAATCGAGGGCGCCGGTGGGCTCGTCGGCCATGATCATGGTGGGATCGGTTACGAGCGCGCGAGCCGCGGCAACGCGCTGCTGCTGACCGCCGGACATCTGGTAGGGATACTTGTCGAGCACCTGACTGATGGAGAGGCGCGCTGCCACATCCTGCACGCGGGTTGAGATCTCTGCCGAGTTTGTGCGGGCGATGGTGAGCGGCAGGGCGATGTTCTCGCGTGCCGTGAGCGTATCGAGCAGGTTGGAGTCCTGGAAGATAAAGCCGAGCTCCTCGCGGCGGAACTGCGAAAGCTTAGCCTGCTTCATGCGCGTCACGTCCTGCCCGTTGATGCGGATCGTGCCGCTCGTGGCGCTATCGATGGTCGAAACGCAGTTGAGCAACGTCGACTTGCCCGAGCCCGAAGCGCCCATGATGCCCACGAATTCGCCGCGGTTGACCGTAAAGTTGACATCGTTGAGCGCGCGGGTCACGTTGCCTAGCGCTCCGTATACCTTTTCGAGATGCGCGACCTCCAGTACCGGGGTCGCCATGTGCGTGGTTTGCATACCGAGTCCTTTCTTGCGATTAGTCTACGGCATCTATAGTCGCAAGAAGACGAGTCGGCTACCATCGATATGGCTTACGCTTGCCTTACCGTTGTGTAAGGTACGGGTAGCTAGCCTGCCACGCGTTGATGTTGAGAGAGGACTCCTGTTGAAGACTGTTCATGTTGCCGCTGGGATCATTCGCAAGGAAGGATCTGACGAGCTGCTTGCCGTGCAGCGCGGCTACGGCGACATGCAGGGACTTTGGGAGTTTCCCGGTGGCAAACTCATGCGCGGCGAGACACCCGAAGACGCCGTACGCCGTGAGCTCATGGAAGAGCTGCAGGTAAAAGTCACCAACCTGCGCGATTTCTATACCGTTGAGTATGACTACCCCGATTTTCATCTCTCCATGGAGTGCTACTACTGCTCGCTCGCCGATGAATCCGATGAGCCTCAGAAGCACGACCGCCAGCTCGATATCCGCTGGATTCCGCGCACCTCGCTTGCCACGGTAGAATGGATGCCCGCCGACAAGGGGCTCATTGATACTCTGATTGAGTTAAAGGAAGATCGGCTTGAGGCTAACGTCGCCAACGATGCCGAGGCCACCACGGCCGACGAATCTGCCGCCAAACCCAAGCGCGCACCTAAGCGCCGCAGCAAAAAGCGTCCCAAGCCCGGTCTGCTCGACGGCATCGATACCTCGGACCTCTCCGCTGACGAGCGTGAGCTCGTGCGCCGTCGTGCCGCTATAAAAAAGTCCATGAAGGGTAACAAGCGCGCCAACACCAAGCCCGAGCTGCTCGTACGACAGCACCTGCGCGCAGCGGGCCTTACGGGTTACCGCTTGGAATGGAAGGTTCCCGGCAAGCCCGACATCGCCTTCCCCGGCCGCAAGATCGCCATCTTCGTCAACGGCTGCTTTTGGCACCGCTGCCCCAAATGCAACCCAAGTCAGCCCAAGCGCAATGTCGAGTTTTGGGAGGCAAAGTTCCGTCGCAACGTCGAGCGCGACCGTGCCGCCGTGGCAGCGCTCACCGAAATGGGCTGGACGCCCATAACCATCTGGGAATGCGAACTCAAAAAGGACCGCATCGACGCCACGATGGAAAAGGTCATCGAACAAGTACGCGCCGCCGCACCGCAGCGCTAGGAACGAGCCGTCCACACGCCCCACACAGGCGAGCCACATCCGCACCACAAACCTTAGAAAGCCCTTAAGCTCAAAACCTTTCAAGAGTGTTACTCAATACCTCTGACCTGCAGTTTCATCGTAAAACCAAACCAGGTTAAGCCTTTCTTTAGCGCTTCTTTGCAGCAGCCGCGGCATAATACTGCCAACGCACGGGACCTAGCAGCATACCCCGAGCGCAATCTTTTGGTGGACATCGAGGAGGCCGCATAAGCATGCATTCTTCCAATGACGCAGCACAGCAGCCATCCCTAAAACATGCAAACCTTTTCTCCTTCCCCCCGACACAGAGAAACGGCCTCCTCGACTCCCCAACTCCCAAACCCAAACGCTCTGCAGACCAACACCTCAACCTGCAGACATCCTTCGAAAAGCTCCAAGCATCTCTAGACAAGGCGTTCCCCGAACAGGCAAGAGCAATCTAAGCCCATCGCGCTTTATACTGATGCCATGCGAAACATGGATCACATAGAATTGCACCGCGGAGGACGCGAGGAAGCGTTTCCCGAGACCGCCGAAGACTGGCCCTATATTGCCGAACGCGCAGAATTCGCTCGCTATCCGGGCAATTCCGTCCCCTGGCACTGGCATTCCGAAGTCGAGCTTTTCTACATGGAGCAGGGAGCGATTGACTATCGAACGCGCGCGGCTCATGAACACGTGCGCTTTGAGGAAGGGTCCGCCGGCTTTATCAACGGCGGCGTTTTGCACAGCACGCTGCAATCACCCAATTCGGCACCGGCCATTCAAATGTTGCATATCTTTCAGCCGTCGATGCTCGGCGATCCCGCGGGACGCCTTCAAAAGCGCTATATCAATCCTTTGCTGCAATGTCGAGGCGTCGATGTGCTCAAATGGTCGCCCACCAACCCCGACGATATGCCCTTTATCGATTTGCTAAAGAGTTCCTTTAACCACGACCTTCAACGGCCGCAGAACGAGATGGCGCTTCGGAATAGCTTGTCAGAGCTCTGGATTCAGATTTACGCCAAGGCCGAACCGCTCTTTTCCTCCGACAACGCCTCTTGGATGACCAGCCGCGACGTACAGTTCAAGGCAATCCTGGACTTTATCCGCGCAAACTATGCAGCCGCTGTAGATGTGCCCCAGATAGCATCTGCAGCCGGCGTAAGCGAAAGAGAGTGTTACCGCATTATCGAAGCTTGCGCAGGAACGACCCCGGCGGCATATCTGCGCGCATACCGCGTAAACCGTGCTTGCGAACTTTTGGCACACACCACGCGAACGGTCCAGACAGTCGCGCGCCAATGCGGCTTTGCGACAGCAAGCCATCTTGGCCAGGTATTTAAAGAACAAATGGGATGCACTCCTTCGAGCTATCGAGCAGCGAGGCAGAATCTCGATAGTACCAGGCAGAAATCCCGCTAGCCCTTCTTCTGTCACTGCATCAAACTTGCAGGCAAACAACGGATAGGAGCTACTATATGAAGTACTTTGACTATATCGTGTTTGACGTTGATGGGACATTGGCAGATACAGAAGAAAGCGTGCTGTCATCGCTTGACCAGATTGTCCAAGAAGAAACCGGCAAAACGCTCCCCCGACACGAGCTTGAATTTGCCCTCGGCATACCCGGCAAGGATGCCCTTGAGAAACTTGGGATCTACTCGCAGGCAACGTTGGATCGCTGGTGCCAAGTTGCCGCCAGCTTTAAAAGCACCATCAGCGTGTTTCCAGGTTTGCTTGAAGTCATCGCAACACTCGCCGATAGCGGCTGCAAACTTGGCATCGTCTCCTCACGTGCGCGCGACGAATACGCAAAAGAAATTGCACCCCTTGGTTTCGATAAGTATTTTGAGCACATCATCCTTGTCGAAGACACAACCGAACATAAACCCGCACCCGCACCCATGCTCGAATATCTCCGGCGTACGGGCGCGAATCCTGGCAACGTCGTCTACGTTGGCGACACCGTCTACGACGAACAATGCGCAACTTCGGCAGGGGTCAGTTTTGCCAGAGCGGCATGGGGATCACACCAAGACATCCCAAATGCCACCTACAACCTCAAAACCCCCAACGACCTGTTAACCCTAACAACCAAGTAACCCTCCCATCCCAAATTCGCAGTCCTAACGCCACAAGGGCGACGACCTCGAGAAGGTCAACCTGGGAGGGACGAGGGCTTAGTTCTCCAATCTTTCCGCAGGGGGCAAAAAGCAACGTCTTATTTTTCCGGCACTAACGCCACAAGGGCGATTGAGCAGGACGGTTTGGGCGGGTCCCGTACTTAGTTTCCAAAATCATTCCGCAGCGCGAAGGCTTCTTATTATTTTCAGACCTAACGCCACAAGGGCGACGACCTCGAGTAGGTCAACCTGGGAGGGACGAGGGCTTAGTTCCCCAATCTTTCCGCAGGGGGCAAAAAGCCTCGCCGCACGAAGTGCGCAGCGAGGCTTTTTGCATGCCCGAGGACGATTGGGGAACTAAGCCCTCGTCCCTCCCCGGGATATGTAGCGAGTCGGAGTACCCTTGCTGTTACTCTGCTTTGCCCACAGAGTTGAGGTTAGTCATGCGGATCTTAACCAGCTCGGTGATCTCACGCATGCCCTCCTTGGCCGGCTTCTTGGGGTCGAAGCAGGCGGGGTTCTCGGCCATGTAGGCCATGAAGCCCTTGGTGTAGGCCTGACGCAGCTCGGTGGCGTAGTTAACCTTGCAGATGCCGTTCTTCACAGCCTCGGCAACCTGCTCATCGGGCACACCGGAGGTGCCGTGCAGAACCAGCGGCACGTCGACGGCGTCGCGGATGGCCTTGACCACGGACTGCTCGATGTGGGGATCGCTCGTGTACACGCCGTGGCTGGTGCCAACGCCAATTGCGAGGGAGGTGCAGCCGGTACGCTCGACGAACTCCTTGGCCTCGGCAGGATCGGTGTAGGGGCTCTCGCCCTCAACCGCGGGACCGTCGTCCTCCTTGCCGCCAACCTTACCGAGCTCGGCCTCGACGGGCACGCCCATGGCGCGGCCAGCATCGGCGACGGACTTGGTCAGGGCGATGTTGTCCTCGAAGGACTCGTGCGAACCGTCGATCATGACAGAGGTGTAGCCCGTGCGGAAAGCCTGCATGCAGCGGTCATAGCCATCGCCGTGATCGAGGTGCAGGGCGACGGGCACGGAAGCGCGCTCGGCGGCAGCCTTGACCATGCCGTAGAAGTAGTCCAGACCAGCGGTCTTGATGGTGCCCGGGGTGGTCTGCATGATGACGGGGGACTTGGTCTCCTCGGCAGCGGCCAGAACGGCCATAACAAACTCGAGGTTCTCGACGTTGAAAGCGCCAACAGCGTAGTGGCCGGCCTGAGCGTCCTTGAGCATCTTTTCGGTGGTAACAAGTGCCATGAGCGTTTGCTCCTCTCCCTCGCCCGCATCTGGACATCGGGCGTAGTTGTTCACAAGGCGTTTTACCTTGCGTTTTGCTGCGCTCATTGTATGAAATTCAGCAGCTTTGCACGTGCGAGATATTGAGCCCATGCAGGTCAATACAGTCATTTTTGAAAAGCAAACGGAAGAAATTTGAGCCGAGTGAACATGTTCGATATTGAATTTTGGGCGTTCAGCGTCTTTCTTTTATAGAAAAGATAAGTAATCGAAAGGTGTTTTCTTACCCAAAAAGAAAATGAACGAAAATAGAGTCAACACAATTCCTGCAAATTTAGCCGAGAATGGAGCAAGCATGGCCCAAGCCACCAACCGCGCTTTTGCCGACGAACGCCGTACCGCCATTATGGAAATGCTCGATCATAATGCCTCGGTGCAGGTAGCAGAAATCGCCCAGACCTTTGGCGTGTCCTCCGTCACCGCCCGCGCCGACCTGGACGCGCTCGCCGAAGCAGGCAAGCTGCGCCGCACGCACGGCGGTGCCGTCTCGCTCCACAAACGCCTGACCGTCTCCACGCAGGATCGCCGCATCAATGTCAACGTCGCCGCCAAGCAGGCCATCGCGCAAAGCGCCATCGAGCTCGTCAATGACGGCGACACGCTGCTCGTCGACTCGGGCACCACGGCGCTCGAGTTCGTCCGGCTCCTCGATCAGCGCGACGGTATCACCGTCATCACGGCCGACATTACCATTGCCGATTACATCGACGAGAGCATGCCCTCAGTCGATGTCGTCATGCTGGGCGGGGCGCTGCGCAAAGGCCATCGTTATTTGTACGGACCGCTCACTATGCAGGCGCTCCAAATGGTCCATGCCGATCTGGCCGTCATGTGCCCCGGCGCCTTTGTCCCCAGCCGCGGCTTTACGACCGACTTTCCCCAGATGGCCGAGACCAAAGCGGCTATGGTCGGTGCCGCCCGTCAAAGCGTCGCCCTCATGGACGCCAGCAAGGTTAACGGACGCGGCATGTACCGTTTTGCCGAGCTTGCCGACGTTGACACCATCGTGATGGACCGCGACCCCGATCACACCGTCGCCACCTCAATCACCGAGGCCACTGACAGCTCACGTCCAGCCCTCGTCATCGCCGGCGCTTAAACAAAAACCACCACAAAGGTCTCCTTTGTGGTGGTTGAGCATCAGAAGTGAATGTGTCGCTACTTGGACAGCTCGTCGGCGAGAACCTCGATCTGAGCGCGCGAGGCGTCGTTGAGCGAGCCCAGCACGGTCACCTTGTTCTGCGCCAGGGTGATGTCCTTCATGCCCTCGAGCTCCTTGGTCATAACCTTGGCAGCGGTGGGCGCCCAGGAGCCGGCCTCAACGAGCGCCACCGTACGGTTCTGATAGGCGTGCTCGGCAAGCGTGTGGATAAAGGTGCTCATGAACGGGAAGATCTCGCCCTGATAGGTGATGGAGGCGAGCACCAGACGGTCATAGCGGAACGCATCCTCAACGGCCTCGGCCATGTCGTCGCGAGCCAAGTCAAAGACGGAAACCTTCTGGCCGCGGGCCTCAAGCGCAGATGCAAGCTCCTCAACGGCGGCCTTCAGATGGCCGTACACGCTCGCATAGGCAATCGTGACGCCCTCGTCCTCGGGCTGATAGCTCGACCAGGTGTTATAGGTGTCGAGGTAATAGCCCAGGTTCTCGGTCAGTACGGGGCCGTGGAGCGGACAGATGATCTGAATGTCCAGGTCGGCGGCCTTCTTGAGCACGGTCTGCACGAACTTGCCGAACTTACCGACGATGCCAAAGTAGTAGCGGCGAGCCTCGCAAGCCCAGCCCTCGGGATCCTCGATGTCGTTGGCGCCAAACTTGCCAAAGCCGTCGGCACTAAAGAGCACCTTGTCGGTGGACTCGTAGGAGAAGATCACCTCAGGCCAGTGAACGTTGGGGGCGCCGACAAAGGTTAGGCTGTGGCCGCCCAGGTCGAGCACATCGCCCTCTTTGACGACCATCTTGCGCTCGGGGAAGTCGGTGCCAAAGTAGTTGACCATCATGCGGAAGGCACCCATGCTGGCCACGATCTGCGCCTGGGGATAGCGCTCCATAAAGGCGGCGATGCCGGCGGAGTGATCGGGCTCCATGTGATGGACAACCAGGTAGTCGGGCGTACGACCATCGAGCACGGCCTCGAGGTTGCCGAGCCACTCGTCGACAAAGTCAGCGTCGACCGAATCGGCGACAGCGATCTTGTCGCCCAAGATAACGTAGCTGTTGTATGCCATACCGTTCTCGGACACATCGTACTGGCCCTCAAACAGGTCAATGTCGTGATCGTCGACGCCAACGTAGCGGATATCCTTGGTGATCTCCATCAGGCAAAGCCTCCTAGATAGACAAAATAACCCGTCTATCATAGCACTCGCCTTTATAGCCACGGCCATCTGTCAGCATCCTTATCGATTGTTATTGATGCGGAATATACTGCTTTTGACCTGCAAAAACTATGCGCGAGGCTCTGCCGTGCTCTGTCGAATGATGAGCTGGCCGGGAATACGAATAGCAACGGTTTTGCCCGCCGTACCCGCCTCGGGAACCGCGTGCTCGAATACCTCGCGTCCACGCTGATGCAAATCAAATCGAACGGTCGTGAGCTCGTTGTGTGCGACAAAATCATCGAGCGAATCGTCGACGCCCACCACGCTCACGTCCTCGGGCACGCGCAAGCCGCTATCGCGCAGCGCTGCAATGGCGCCATTTGCCATCTGATCGTTTGCCGCATAGATCGCCGTCATGGTGCGATCGTGCTCGGCCAGGTACCTACCGGCCTCGTAACCGCTGTTGGCAGACCAGTCGCCCTCGAGCGGCTCTGCCGGCTCGATGTGCTTACGCTCGAGCGCATCCTGCCAGCCGGCGCGACGGAACTGTTCGTCAATCGAAAAGGACGGGCCGCCGATAAAGCGAATCTGTTCATGTCCCAGCTCAAACAGATAATTCATGAGCAACAGCGAGCAGCCGTAATGATCGGAGTCAACCGTAGTCACCCGCGGGTGCGCATACATGGTAACGATGACCGTGCCAATACCCGGCAACGGATCGAACGTCTCAAAATCGGGAGCCATACGGCTCATGCCGATAATGATGCCGTCCACGGGCAGCGCGGCCATACGACGTGTTGCCTCGGCAAGAGAGAATTCCTCGGTCTTGGACATCTCGACCAGTGTGATGGCGCAATTATGCTCGCGAGCAGCGCTGGCGATGCCGTCAATCATTGAGAGGTTGCCAAACTTGGTGACATCGTTGACGCACAGGCCGACCGAATGGTAACGGCCGTCACGCAACGAACGGCCGGCATAGCTCGGACGGAAGCCGAGCTCTTGCATAGCGGCTTGCACGCGCTGGCGCGTCTGTTCGTTAACGTTGGGCAATCCGTTGGCAACGCGCGAAACCGTCTGTTGCGAAACACCGGCAGCGCGGGCGACGTCGGCCATGGAGACCGGACGCGTACCTGTATCGTTGGACGGGCGCCTTGCCACAAGATCACCTTCACCCTTGCGAGATTTGAATAGCGTGAATGCCGGCCCGGGCAGAAATACATCCCGCGCCGAGGCCCGCTATCGTCGGACGCATGTTAACGTACTCTACTTTTTCTATCTGCATCTCTTCTGCTTTATAAGTCCATACGGCAGTACCGTTCACGGCTGAATTTCTACCGATTACCAGATTCTCAAAAAGTGACAAGCGATGTGTTATGAGTACGTTAACATAGCCCGTAACGTGCGGTATCGTGAACACTTGGGTTCATGCCGCTTCAAGTTGTTAACGTACTCATAACGACGCAAAACTCACCCGTGCGTGCCAAGGAAAGGACTCCCATGACCACTCCCGACGAAAAGACATTCGCCAAGCTCACCAAGCTGTTTGAGGAGGAGTTTGGCCCCATCGGCGACCGCCAGGTGCTCTATGTGCACGCGCCCGGCCGCTCCGAGATCAGTGGCAACCACACCGACCACGAGGGCGGCCACGTTATCGCCGGCTCGCTCGATGTCGCCGTCGACGGCATCGCCGTGGCAACCGATTCCAACAAGGTTCGCGTTGCCGACGAGGGCTATCCCACGTTTGAGATCGCGCTCGACACGCTGGATGTTCAGGAGTCCGAGAAGGGCACGTCCGCAAGCCTCGTGCGCGGTATGGCCCACGAGGTCGCAGCGCTTGGCGTTGAGCCCCAGGGCTTCGATTTCGCCTTCACCTGCTCCGTCCCCTCGGGCGGTGGCCTTTCCAGCTCTGCCGCCGTCGAGGCCGCGTACGGCCGTGCCATGGAGACGCTCTGGGGCGCGCCCGCCATTGAGCCCGTCGCGCTCGCCCAGATGAGCCAGCGCACCGAGAACAACTACTATGGCAAGCCCTGCGGTCTGATGGACCAGGCCGCTGTGTGCCTGGGCGGCCTTGCCTACATGGACTTTGAGGACCAGGCTCAGCCTAAAACCCAGAAGCTCGAACTCAACTTTGAGGATCACGGCTATGCGCTCGTGCTCGTTAAGGTTGGTGCCGACCACGTGGCCGCCACCGACGATTACGCTGCCGTTCCGCGCGAGATGCAAGACGTCGCCGCCGAGTTTGGCAAGGCACGCCTGTGCGAGGTCGATGTTGCCGATTTTGACGCCAAGCTCCCCGAGCTGCGTGCCAAGCTGGGCGACCGCGCCTGTCTGCGCGCCGTTCACTACTGGTACGAAAACGGCCTGGTCGACAAGCGCTGGGCTGCCCTGAACGCCGGCGACATCGATCAGTTCCTGGTCCTGACGCGCGAGTCCGGCGCCAGCTCTGCCATGTACCTACAGAATGTCGTTGCCAAGCTGGGCTCCGAGCAGCCCTCGATGTATGCCCTGGCACTGGCCGAGCACGTGCTCGACGGCCGAGGCGCCGTCCGTATCCACGGTGGCGGCTTTGGTGGCACCATCCAGGCCTTCGTGCCGCTCGACCTGGTCGACACCTTCATCGCCAAGATGAACGGCTGGCTGGGCGAGGGCTCTGCCCGCCACTACGCAATTTCTGACAAGGGGGCCTACGCGGCATGGCTGTAATGACTGACGTGCGCGAGGCCGCGCAGAACCTGATCGAGTACGCCATCCACCGATCGATGATCGGCCAGGACGATCGCATCTGGGCGTATAACACCATTCTCGAGTGCATCGGTGCTACGGGCCCGGCGCTCGACATGGCCTGGGCGCTCCAGGTCGAGAAACTCTCGCTCTTGCACCCCGATACCCTGCCCAACTTTGACCTTGAAGGCACACTTGCCGCGCTTGCCGAGGCGGCTGTTGCCAACGGCGCCGCCGAGGACACGGCATCGGGCCGCGACCGCATCGCCATGCGCATCATGGGCGCGCTCATGCCGCGCCCGTCTGCCGTGATTGACGAGTTTACCGGCCGCATGGGCGTCAACGAGCCCCGCGCCGCGACCGACTGGTTCTACGGCCTGTGCTGCGACGCCGGCTACGTGCGCCGTGCCGCCATCGCGCGCAACATCAAATGGAGCACCCCCACCAACTGGGGCGATCTTGAAATCACCATCAACCTGTCCAAACCCGAGAAGGACCCGCGCGATATCGCCGCGGCAGGTGCAGCCAAGAACATGGGCGAGAAGTATCCCGCCTGCCAGCTCTGCATCGAGAACGAGGGTTACCCCGGACGCTCCGCCGCGGCTGACGGCGGCGCTCATCCCGCCCGCCAGAATCTGCGCGTTATCCCCATCCAGCTCGACGGCGAGCGTTGGGGCTTCCAGTACAGCCCGTACGCGTACTTTAACGAGCACTGCATTGCCATGAGCTCCGAGCATCGTCCGATGCACGTCGACCGCAAGGGGCTGACCTGCCTGCTCGATTTTGTGGACCTGTTCCCGCACTACTTTATCGGCTCCAACGCCGACCTGCCCATCGTGGGCGGCTCGATTCTGTCGCACGACCACTTCCAGGGCGGCGCGCACGAGTTCCCCATGATGCATGCCACCGAAGTCTCGCAGTTTAGCGTGCCCGGCTTTGACCAGGTCAGCGGTACCGTGTTGCAGTGGCCGCTTTCGGTGCTGCGACTGCGCTCGCACGACCGCGCCCAGTTGCTCGACGCTGCCGAGAAGATTATCCTCGCCTGGCGCGAGTGGACCGATGAGTCTGTGGGCGTTATCGCGCACACGGCCGACGGCGTAGCGCACAACACCGTGACGCCCGTCATCCGCCGCGTCGACTTCCGCGGCAATGCCGGTGGCGAGATTTACGAGGCCTACCTGGCACTTCGCTGCAACATCACGACCGACGAGCATCCGCTGGGCGTTTTCCACCCGCATGCCGAGTATCACCATATTAAAAAGGAGAACATCGGCCTGATCGAGGTCATGGGCTTGGCCATTTTGCCGCCGCGCCTGGTTCCCGAGCTCGGCGCTGTCCGTGAGCACCTGTTGGCGGCCAAGACCGATGCCAGCTACGACCTTGCCGGTGCGCTCGAGGGCGACGACCTTTGCCGCAGCCACGCCGCATGGGCCGAGGACGTCTTTGCCCGCCGCGCCGACGAGCTTACGGCGGACAACGCCATCGACATCCTGCACGAGGAGGTCGGCGTGGTGTTTGGCCACGTGCTCGACAACGCCGGCGTCTTTAAGTGGAACGAGGCAGGACGCGCCGCCCAACAGCGCTTTATCGACTCGCTGTAGAGCACAGACCCGGACGCTCAGCGGCAGCCCCCACGACATAGCCACCCACACGACAACGGTGCCCGCCGGCAACATCGCCGACGGGCACCGTTGTCTGATGCAAGGGTAGCTAATTTGCACCAAAACAAGGAGTGTTCCAAACTGCCGGCAGAGAAGGAGCGCCCCAGGTGCCGACCTAAACCCCACATTATTCGATGGAAAAACGTGGTTACCTCCCACATTATTCGATGGAAAAACGTGGTTTACTCCCACATTTTTCGATGGAAAGACCAAGACGGTCTTATACTAACCATGATCGTTAGGGGGCAGTATGCAGCGACAGCTAATGGACGAACTCATCGCTTGGAAATCTAGGGCAAACCGCAAGCCCCTCCTGCTTAAGGGGGCCCGCCAGACGGGAAAAACCTGGCTTCTCAACGAATTCGCAGGCCAGCAGTATCAAAACGTCATCCGTTTTGACTTTATGCTCGAACCGGGCGCACGTTCGCTGTTCGACGGAAGCCTTGACCCCAAACGCATCATCTCCCAGATAGAGCTCCTGCGCGGCCAGACCATAACGCCGACAGACACACTCATCATCTTCGACGAAATCCAAGAGGCACCGCGTGGCATCACCTCGCTCAAATACTTCAACGAGCTGGCGCCGGAATACCATATCGTGGCAGCCGGCTCCTATATGGGGCTCGCGCTCCGACGCGAAAACGAGTCGTTCCCCGTCGGCAAGATAGACCAGCTTACCATGCGCCCCATGGGGTTTGTCGAGTTCGTTCGTGCCGTCGATGGCGATCCGCTCGCAGATGCCATCCTTGCCGCAGACATGGACCTGCTGGCAAACGTTTCCGAAAAGCTCGAGCGCCTGCTCAAGGAATACCTCGTTGTCGGTGGCATGCCAGAAGTTGTCTCCGCTTTCGCCGCCTCCCACGATTTCATCGAGGCCCGCAGGCTTCAGCAGCAAATCATCGAAGCTTACGAATCCGATTTTGGCAAGCATGCGCCAGCCCGCATCGTCGAGCGCATGAGGCTGGTTTGGAAATCCCTTCCCGGCCAGCTCGCAAAGGAAAACAAGAAGTTCGTCTACGGCGCGCTTCGTCCCGGGGCGCGCGCACGCGATTTTGAGGAAAGCCTCCAGTGGCTCATGGACTATGGAATCGTTCATAAGGTACCACGTGTTTCCGCCCTAAGAGCACCGCTCACAAGCTACGATGATCTCTCGGGCTTCAAGCTGTTCTGCATCGACACCGGCATCCTCGGAGCACTCTCTGGCCTCTCGCCGGCCATTGTTCTGAACGGGCCCGCTGTTTTTACGGAGTTCAAAGGCTCGCTGACCGAGCAATACGTCGCACAGGAGCTTTTGCTCCAAGGCAAAACTCCCGCGTATTGGTCATCCTCCTCCGGCAATGCAGAGACTGACTTTGCCATCGACCATGCGGGGACCGTGCTTCCGCTCGAGGTCAAGGCGGCAGAGAACCTCAAAGCAAAGAGCCTGAGGATTGCCTGCGAGAAGTTCAAGCTCGAGCGCTGCGTGAGAACATCGTTAGCGGCATATAGAGACGAGGGCACGCTCGTCAACATTCCGCTCTGGGAGATTGGGCACATCGACAAGCTGGCATAGGCGCTGTGGAGGGGGGGGTACCCCGTAAGGAGTGTCCCAAACTGCCGGCAAAAAAGGAACGTCCCTATCTGCCGCATTCCCGAAGCAAGGCAACGCCGATGTCTTGGAAACGACAGCGAGCGGGCCGCATTTGAGACAAGGTGACGTGAAATCAGAACCACCCTTAAAAAGGGTGGTTTGCTCTTAGGGTATAACCCACGGGCCCCGGGCTCGCGTCTAAAGGCGCGGGCCCGGACTTCGTCCAGGC
>JAGZWV010000139.1 GCA_018378775.1 Collinsella sp.
GCTCTCGCAAGAAGCAGCGCAAGACGTACGTGTCTAAGACCGTCAAGATCGTTCTGGTGGTCATCGGCGTGCTGGCGATGCTGCTTTCCGTCTCGGCGATGGCGTGCTCCGGCCTTATGTCGCAGGCTGAGGACACCTCGAGCTACAAGCTGACCGGCGGTGTTGCTGCCACTATCAACGGCACCAACCTTACCGAGGACACCGTGACCAAGCAGATCATGAGCATGCGCACGTCCTACGGCTACACCAAGGATGAGGATTGGGCGCAGTATCTGGTTGACAACGACCTCACGCCCAAGAAGTACCGCAAGCAACTCATCGACTCCTACACGCAGCAGATTCTGCTTCAACAGGCACAGAAGGAGAACGGCGTGACGGTGTCGGACGAGGAGGTCGAGAAGGCTTGGAAGGACGCGTGCAAGAGCGCGGGCGGAGCCAAGGCCTTTAAGAAGACCCTCAAGACCTACGGCTATACCGAGGACACCTACAAGGACTCGCTCAAGGAGAGTCTGGCGCAACAGAAACTCAAGGATGCCGTCGCGCCCACGAGCAAGCCCAAGGACAGCGAGATTGTCGATTACATCAACGAAAATCTGTCCAGCTACAACGACGCCCGCCGCTCGTCGAACATCCTGATCAAGGTTGATTCCGACGCTTCCGACGAGGACAAGGCTGCCGCCAAGGCCAAGGCGCAGGAGTGCCTGGACAAGATCAACTCCGGTGAGCTGAGCTTTGAGGACGCCGTTGAGCAGTACTCCGAGGACACCGGTTCCAAGGAGAAGAAGGGCGATGTGGGCTGGGATAAGCTCACCACCTTTGTCGACAGCTACCAGACGGCGCTCGAGGGACTCAACAAGGGCGACGTGAGCGAAGTCGTCGAGTCGACCTATGGCTACCACATCATCAAGTGCACCGACTACTTCCATGTCGATAATCAGGTTGATGACATCAACCAGGTGCCCAAGGACATCAAAAAGTACGTCTCCAACGTGGTGAAGACGCAAGCGGCCAGCACCGCGTACAGCGAGTGGCTGGAGCAGTACAAGAAGGATGCCGACATCACCGTCAACCCCATGCCCAAAGACGTACCCTATAACGTGAGTCTGAAGGGTGTCACCAAGAGTTCGACCGACGATTCGTCGACGACTGAGTAATCATGGGGCGGTGCTCGCGCGAGTGCCGCCCACACTATTGAGGAGGATTTGCAGATGACCAACGAAGAGCTGCAGAAGGAAATGATTGCGGCCATGAAGGCCAAGGACAAGGTTCGCCTGTCCATCATTCGCCAGGTTAAGGCCGAGGTGAAGAATATCGAGGTCAATGAGCGCCGCGATGTGACCGAGGAAGACGTCAACAGCATGATCAAGCGTCTGATCAAGCAGACGAGCGAGACGCTGGAGATGTCCATCAAGGCCGACACCGACCAGGAGCGTACCGACAACCTGACCGAGCAGGTCAAGATTCTGGAGAGCCTGCTGCCCGCGCAGGTTTCGGGCGAGGAGCTCGAGGCCCTGATCGAGCAGGTTATCGCCGAGCTGGGCGCCACGTCCAAGAAGCAGATGGGCCAGGTTATGGGCGCACTCGGCAAGGCCACCGGTGGCAACTTCGATAAGCCGGCCGCGGCAAAGATCGTCGGAGCAAAATTGGCGTAAGTGCCGGCCGACACATAGCCGATGTTGAGGGGGCGTGGCCATTGCGGTCGCGCCCCTTTTTGCTGGGCGGTGCTCATTGGGGACAGGCTTAAATGAGTGCCCAATGAGCAGGTACTCATTTAAGTCTGTCCCCAATGAGTGGGTGGAAGGTTGCGGGTTCTTTACGGGAATGTAGTGTGGGCTGCGGAAACGTGGTTCTTTCCGTACAATAGTTCAACTCATGTAAACGCAGGGAA
>JAGZWV010000140.1 GCA_018378775.1 Collinsella sp.
CCTTGACCACGTGCGCGTCGACCAGGTAGCGAACCGGGTTCTTCACGCCAGCAGCCTCGGCCTGCGGGCCAAGCACCATCGGTCCGATGTAGCCTGGCACCAGTTCGGGGTGCTGCTTCAGGTCTTCTTCAGTGGCCTCCTCAAGCTCGGCGGGAGCGAACTGGGCTTCCAGTCGCTTCATATCCACCGTACGGTCGCCGGGCACGCCGACGACAATCACTTCACGCCACGGCTCGTCATGCTCTTCATCCTCAGGGTGCTTGACGGTAATCACCACGTTCTTGAGGATGTCGGAAGCCTGCCATTCACGACCATCAGTACGCGGGTGGTCGGCGTTGGCACGCTCAATCATGTTATCGATGGTCTTGGCATCCGGGGTGGCTTCCTTGGAAGCGGCGGGAGTGGCGGAAGCATCGATTTCCGGCAGCTCCGGAGTGCTCAGGGCCTCCACATTCCATGCCTTGCCGGAAGGTGCCAGCGCGAAGGTATCTTCGCCTATCGGCATCGGAGCCAGGAATTCCTCGGATGCGGAGCCGCCCATCGGGCCGGACATGGCGAACACAGGTACGTACTTCAGGTCGAGGCGCTGGAAGATGCGCTCAAAGATATGAACGACAATGAAGGGATTGTGCTGGAAGGAAAGGAGGAGAGCAGATTCGTATACTTCCGGGAGATTCGATGGATCGAAGCTCTGGGCGATGAAATAGCGGTGTTTCTTGTGGGAGGGCATCTGATCGTGAGATTGTCTCTGAAAAAGATTGAGGGGTGTTTGGATGAGAGGTTTCAGCGGATCCACAAGGGATACATTATTAATTTCCAATTCGTAGAGCATTATTATAAAGAACGGCTTGTGCTGTTCTGCGGAAAGGAATTTCAGATTTCCAAGAGGAAACAGAAGGAAGTCAAGAAACACTATTTTGAGTATATAACCAAATATGCAAAGGTGATTTAATGAACCCATATGGAAAATGGGCAGTGAGGGTGAAAAGTGAAAGGATTATATTGGGTGTATGTGTACGCCATTGAACTTTGGAAGATGATCTTGATCATGAGGGGGATTTTAGGGATCGAACCGGTGCGGAAACGGCAGGTGCTGATGTTTCAGATTCCGGCGGTTTTGGGAGTGCTGGTAAGCTTTAAGTACCAGCTTGCCGTGAATATAGTTATTGTGCTGTTCATTATGTTGTCGGCATGGATTTATTTTAATAAGTTTTTTCTGTCAGTGTTTACCTGGCTTGGAATTTCGATCATGGATTTTTTGATCGGACTGTTTATTATCTTTTTTGCACAGATGGATTTCCAGACAGCCTATAACAGCAATCATTTCGCCGATGTAGAGGAAGTCTTCAGTTTTCTTCTTTTGATTGTTATCATTGCGCTCCGGAAGAGATTTGAAGTCAGGAAGATCCAATATACATACAGCGATGTGGCATTGGGAGCCATGGTATTGGTAGGAGTGATCGCCTGTACCGGTCCTTTTCTGTCGGAAGGGTTTGAAAACTGGACATCCATCGGCAAGAGACTGGAGATCCTGCTTGGATTTCTTCTGATGCTGTTTGGAATCAGCAGTATTATATACCGGATCTGCAGAGTCAGACAGGAGCAGGAACAGTTTGAACAGCAGATGCTGTGGAACGAACGGCTGTTAAATGAACAGAAAAAGTATTATGAACTGCTCCTTCAAAAGGAGGAGACGACCAAAAAGATCAGACATGATATGAAAAGCCAGCTGGCATGCCTGAGCAGATTTCTTGAAAAAGAAGAGTACGGCAGTGCGAGAGATTATCTGCGTGAACTGACCGGAAATATAAAGCGTTTGAATATTCTCATTTCCACGGGAAATGATGTGGTTGATATTGTGGTAAATGACATCATTCAGAGTGAGA
>JAGZWV010000031.1 GCA_018378775.1 Collinsella sp.
GTTCGCACTCGGCGAGCTCATCGCCCTGTACGAGCACATCACGTTTGTCGAGGGCACGGTCTGGGGCATCGACTCCTACGACCAGTGGGGCGTCGAGCTTGGCAAGCAGCTTGCCAAGCAGATCACCCCGGCCTTCCACGACGACGCCGCCAAGGCCGAGCAGGACGCTTCGACCCAGGCGCTCATCGAGTTCTACCGCGCTCACCGCAAGTAGGATTCGCTGCGAAAACTAACGCATAGCCGACAAGGGCCCGTATCCGTTGGGATGCGGGCCCTTTGCTATTTGGATAGGATGGAATGCATCGGGAGGCGCTTCGACGGGCATCGCAATCGTCGAAGGCGTCCCGTTCATGTTCGGGACAATATGACTTTTTACCCGTTGCAGACAGAGCTGCCGTGGGTGTTCTGTATGATGGCTCAGACAAGGTTGTTCAATGACAGGGAGGCATATATGGCAATCAAAGCCATCGCAATGGATATCGACGGTACGCTCACCAACGACCAGAAGGTGATCAGCCCGCGCACGCGCGAGAAGCTGCTCGCGGCGCAGGAGTCGGGCATCAAGCTCATCTTGGCTTCGGGCCGTCCCGCATGGGGCCTTCATGCTCTGGCGCAGGAGCTCGATCTTCAGAACCACGATGGCCTGCTGGTGGCTTTTAATGGTGCGCACGTGGTCGATGCCCAGACCGACGAGGTGCTGTTTGACCAGGCTATGCCGGTCGACGAGCTGCACCGTCTGCTCGACCACCTGCGCAACTTTGACGTGATTCCCATGATCTCGCTCGGTCGCGACCTGCATGTCGTGGACTCGTATCGTTGCATGATCACGTTGCCGGACGGTTCGCAGAAGAACATCGTCAAGTATGAGCGCGACGCGTGCGATCTTAAGATTCGCGAGGTCGAGAGCCTTCATGAAGTCGCGGATGCTTACCCCGTAGACAAACTGCTCACCGCGGGCGATCCGGCCTATCTGCAGGCGCATCACGAGGAGATGTACGCGCCCTTTACCGAGACGCTTTCGGGCATGTTCACGGCCGATTGGTACTTTGAGTTTACGGCGCCCGGTATCGATAAGGCCCGCGCGCTGCAGGGCGCTCTGCCCAAGCTGGGTATCGATGCCAGTGAGGTCGTTTCGTTTGGCGACGGTCAGAACGATAAGTCCATGATCGAGTGGGCCGGCACCGGTGTCGCCATGGGCAACGCCGTCGATGAGGTCAAGGCCGTGGCCCAGATGGTGACCGCCGATAACAACGAAGACGGCATCGCGGTGGCACTCGATAGGCTGCTGGGTTAGAATCGCCGATAGTGCATGGTTCGGGCGTCCGCTTGCGGGCGCCTTTTTGTTAGGGAGGGTGCCGTGTCCGCATTTCCGTTCGACGCCGTTATCTTTGACATGGACGGTGTCATCGTCGATACCGAGTATTATTACCTGGGGGAGACCGCTGCGTTTGCCAAAGAGCTTGGGCTGAACCTGACCCAAGAGGAGCTGAACGGGCAGGTTGGTACCTCGCACCAGTTCTTCTTGCATATGCTGGTCGATTGGTTTGAGCGCGCCGGAAAGGGACACTTTACCAGCGAGGAGGCGCTGGCCCGCTGGGATGAGTGGGCGCATAAACGCCCGCGCGATTATCAGACCTTGATCAATCCGGGCGCCGTGGAGACGATTCGCGAGCTCCCGCGTCGCGGCGTTCGCGTGGCGCTGGCCAGTTCGTCTCCCATGGACAGCATCGAGGAAGTGCTCGATGCGTGCGGCCTGTCGGATGCCTTTGAGTACGTGGTGAGCGGCGAGCAGTTTAAGGAGAGCAAGCCCGAACCCGATATTTACCTGCATGCGCTGGATCTGCTGGGATTGCCTGCGGACCGTTGCTGCTGCGTCGAGGACTCCGTCCCTGGCATCACTGCCGGCAAGCGAGCGGGTCTGACGGTGATCGCCAAGCGCGAGGAGCGCTTCGGCTTTAGCCAGGATGCCGCTGACAAGATCATCGACCAGCTGCCGGAGCTGCTGGAGCTTGCGTAGGACTGGCGATGCGTAATCCGCACCGATTATTGATTCCATATTTGCTAGGGGAGGGCAAATGCCATCGACTGAAGGGTTGACCGACGGAAAAGCGGCAATCCCGCTATATCAACAGGTTATCGATATCATCAAGAATGACATCAATTCTGGTACCTATAAGGCGGGCGCTCGGATACCGAATGAATTCGAATTGGCCGAAAGCTACAAAGTTGGTCGCGTTACCGTTCGGCGGGCCATTGAGGAGCTCGTGCAGCAGGGCTACCTAACCAAGCAGCAGGGGAGGGGCACGTTTGTAAACGCCCCCAAGCTCAAGCGTAAAATCCGCCAGAAGGACGACGTTCAGAGTTTTTCGGACGCCTGCCGCGTCAACGAGATGGAGCCCGGGGCGCGTATTGTCTCAAGAAAAGTGTTGCCGGCCGATGCTACCGAAGCGCAGTTTTTTGGCGTTCCCGCTGGGTCGGAGCTGATCTGCATCGAACGCGTGCGCACCGCCGATGGCATCCCCGTGATGCTCGAGAACAACACGTACGTTTATGAAGACAACGCCTTTTTGGCGAAGGCGGACCTTACCGATCAATCAATTTTCGAGGTCGTGCGCGAACAGACGGGTCGCGGGCCTGCTCGCACCGAGCCGTGCACGCTTGAGATCGCGTGTGCGTCACCCGAAGTCGCCCGGCTGCTGTCCGTTCCCACGGGAGAGCCTCTGTTTTATATGGAGGCATATTTCTATGACGAGCAGCAGCGGCCGTTTATCATCGGCCGACAGCGGATTGTAGGATCGCGCTACGTTTTTGATATTTAGGACGTTGATCAAGAGAACGCCCGGCAGGCTAAATTGCCTGCCGGGCGTTTTTGCCGTTCGCCGCCGTTGAACGACCGTTCACCCGAGTCCTCGTAATCTGTCCGAAATATCCTTGAAGTGCTAAAAACACGCTGATAATCTATAGAACGTCATAGGACGTTTGCATTGCGCGAACGTTAAAGCGAGACACGATAAGGTCTCGGGTTCTTTGGAGGTATCTATGTCAGATACGAAGGCGAAGAAGACAAACAGACGTTTCAAATTCAAATTACCGCACGTCTATACGATCATGTTCTTGCTGATCGTGGTTTTTGCAGTTTTAACCTGGGTCGTTCCTTCTGGCCAATACCAGCGCAAGACGATCTCGACTGCGGCAGGCGAGCGCGAAGTCGCCGTTGCCGGAACCTATGAACAGGTCGATAAGAACTATACCGATTCCGAGACCGGCGAGACCGTTAACCTGGGCCAAGATATCTTTGCGGTCCTGCAGGCGCCTACTAAGGGTATTCAAGAGGCCGCCGACGTCGTTGCGTTCGTCTTGCTGATCGGCGGCTCGTTCGCGATCATCACCAAGACCAACGCGCTTAACGCCGGTATGAGCCGCGTGATTAAAAAGCTCAAAAACAAAGACATCCTCATCATTCCTATTACCATGACGCTGTTGTCCATTTGCGGCACCACGTTTGGCATGTCTGAGGAAGCCCTGCCGTTCTATGCCATCTTCATCCCCATCATGATGGGCATCGGATATGACTCCATGACGGCATTTATCATCTGCTTCCTCGGTCCCAACTTGGGCTACTGCGCCTCGACGATTGACCCGTTCAACGTTTTGATCGCGCAGGGCATCATTGGCATCGAGGGCAACCCGCAGCTGTGGTTGCGTGCCGTTGCATGGGTTATTTTCACCGCCGCCGGCATCGCATGGGCCATGCGTTATGCCATGCGCGTCAAGAAGAACCCCAAGTCGTCCGTTACGTTCGAGGACGACAAACTCAAGCGCATTGAGTTCTCCGTGACCGATGCTTCCATCGAGGAAGAGTTCACCACTCGCCAGAAGCTCGTGCTGATTGATTTTGCCGGTGGTATGGCGCTTATCGTGTGGGGTCTTGTTACGCAGGGCTGGTATATGAACGAGATCTCTGCCGTGTTCCTTGGCATGGGGCTGCTCGCCGGTATCCTGGGCGGTCTTGACCAGCAGACCATCGCCGATGAGTTCGTTAAGGGCCTTGCCGACTTTGCCTACGCAGCCGTCGTTATCGGTATCGCTCGCGGCATTCTGGTCATCGCCGAGGGCGGCATGATTATCGACACCATCCTTCAGGCACTTGCCACTCTGCTTGCTGGAGCCCCTGCCGCCGTGTACACCACGTTCATGTACGTTGTCCTTGGCCTCCTGTCCTTCCTGGTTCCTTCGAGCTCCGGCCTGGCCGCGCTTACCATGCCTGTCATGGGTCCTTTGACCGAGCTTATGGGCCTCAACCCCGAAGCCGCCGTAACGGCGCTGCAGTTTGCCAACCAGACCATTAACACCATTAGCCCCGTGGCAGGTATGACGGTGGCGGGCCTTGCCGTGGCAAAGATCTCGTTTGGCCAATGGTGGAAGACCATCTGGAAGTTCTTCATCTTCATGGTCGTGTTTGGCTTGGTCATTACCGCCATCTCCGGCATGCTTCCGGCGTAAGGAGGTCGCGATGTCCGATCGTTTGACGGTGCTGACGTCCAAGAGCGTCTTCACCGGTACGGAAGACCAGCCGTTTGAAGGTTTTGTCGCGGTACGCGGCAATCGGATTGAAGCCGTCGGTAGCGCTGGCGAGGCAGACTCGTTTCTCGCCCAGGCAGATGAGGTGATCGATTGTGGCGACAGAACGGTCATGCCTGGCTTGGTCGATGTGCATACGTTCTATACGGGCTGGGCGTTGCGGAGCTTGGGAGCCGACTTATCCGAAGCCTCTAACGTCGACGAAGTGGTAGCGCTTCTGCGTTTGTGGAAGGATGCCCATCTCGATTGTGCCGCCGCCTTTGGGCACGACCTTCCCGCATCGCTCGCCGAAGGAGCCGAGAATGAAAAAACGGCGGCAGCGCTCGACGACGCCTTCGGAGACGTTCCTGTTGTTTGCTTTACTCTGGGTGCCGAGACGTGCGTTCTCAACGCCGCCGCCAGCGAGTGCTATGGTTTTACGCCCGAGGCCTGCTACGCCGAGAAGACCTGGCGTATGATGCGGGACTTCCTGGCGCTTCCCGAGGTACGCGCCGGGTATTCTGATTACATGGCGATGCTGAACGCTCGCGGTGTCACGGCTATCAAAGAGATGGCCTTCGACGACTATTACGGATTTGCCGACGAGATGGCGCGTCGTGAGGAATCTGGCGAGCTGACGGTTCGCGTCTCCATGATGTCGCAGCCGGTGGGCGCCGGGGCGAATCTGTCCTATGCTCGTGCGGCGCGCGATCGCTTCCAGGGACCGTTTGTTCGTTTCTCGGGCTTCAACCGTATGACCGATCGTGGCGTGTGGGCAGGACTTGCCGAGATGATCGATCCTTATGAGGAGACGGCCGATGCAGGGGCTGCCGGCAAGACGGTTGTCGAGGAGCCCGAGTGGGGTTTGATTGAGGACGAGCTGCGCGCGATTGATGCCGAGGGCTTCCGTTACTCGCTTCATTGTCAGGGTGACGGCGCCGTTCGCCACACCGTTGCGCTGTATGCTTCGCTGCCGCGAGATGAACACGGAGTCATGCTTCGACGCCATGCGATTACCGACCTCGAGAACTCTGATCCGGAAGACCTTGCCCTGTTTGGCAAGCTGGGCGGAATCTGCGAGGTCTACCCCCAGATCCTCACGCTCGATAAACGCGAGGACTGCCTGTCGATGATGCGTCGGCAGATCGGCGAGGTCCGACTGCTGCACAGCTGGAACCGTCGCGGTATGGAAGACGCGGGGTGCACGGTGTGCTGTGGCACCGACCTCCCGCTCTTGATTCCGAGCTTGGGCGAATCAGTATTTAGCGCATGCGGCGGTTTCTTTGCCGACGGTTTGTCCGTGAATGAGGGCAATACGCTGACGATTGCCGAGCTCCTTCGTGCGTGGACGGCAGGGGGCGCATATGACCTCATGCGCGAGGATGAGCTGGGGACGCTCGAGGCCGGTAAGCTTGCCGACATCTGTGTGCTCGATCGCGATGTGTTTGGCCTTGACTACCATGATGCTTGTGACCTTGCTGTTGATATGACCATGTCGGACGGACGTATCGTGTTCGACCGAGATAAGGAGGTTTAGCATGCCTGAAACCAAACCGACGCTGCGTCGCGAGCAGATCGCGGGCATGAACATCCACTACATCATGTGGTCGCTCGACTATTTTTTGGATACGCAACAGCGCCTGGGCTTTGAGTCCATCGAGCTGTGGTGCGCCGAGCCCCATGTGACGCTCGATCACACTGGGTATTTTGAGGCCGAGGTTCTGGCGAAAAAGGCCGCCGACCGTGGTCTGCGCTATCGGACGCTCTGTCCCGAGAACGTGGTCTACCCATGGCAGTATTGCGCTCGTAAGCCGCTCCATGAGCAGCGGAGCCTAGCGTACTTCAAGCATGGCATCGAGCTTGCCGAGGTGCTGGGATGCGACCGCATGTCCGTAAACTCGGGTTGGGGTGACTGGGACGAGGATCGCGAAGAGGCGTGGAAGCGCAGTCGCGAGCACCTATCCATCTTGGCGGAGTATGCCGGCGAGCACGGTCTGGTGCTAACGATGGAGAGCCTGCGTCCCGAGGAGAGCAACCTTGTGACGACCGTCGCCGATGCTAAGCGCATGATTGATGAGGTCGCGAGTCCGTACCTGCAGCCTATGGTCGATACGACCGCAATGGGCGTTGCGGGTGAGTCGCTCGAGGACTGGTTTGCCGCATTTGGCGACGGTGCGATCCACGAGATGCACTTTATCGACGGCGATCCCTATGGCCATCTGGTCTGGGGTGACGGCAAGCACGATATGGATGCCTTCGTCGCCACGCTCAACGCCCATGGTTTCGATGGCATGTTGGGCCAGGAAATCACGGACGGTCGCTACTTCGATGATCCGGCGGCGGCAGATGCCAAGAACATGGCCGCCTTCGAGAAGTATCTGATTGACTAGATAAGATTTTGCTCGGCCATGCAAGACACGTCCTGCATGGCCGGCCAAGCTGGAAAGGAACTAAACATGAACGCACATGATCTGATTAAGGAAGTAATTGCCGAGAAGGGCAAGTTCGACAGCGTCTACTGGATCGCCTGCGGTGGCTCCATGATCGATCTGATTCCGGCCCATGAGCTCTTGCAGCGCGAGGCGACGACGTTCACGTCGTATATCTATACGGCCCGTGAGTTCGACATCATGCGTCCCCGTCGCCTGGGCGAGAAGTCTCTGGTCATTGCCTGCAGTCACAGCGGCAATACCCCCGAGGTCGTCGAGGGCTGCGAGATTGCCCTTGCCGCGGGCGCGACGGTGATCGCGCAGACCGATAACGCCGGTTCCAAGATCGATAATGGCAAGTGGGTCACCTGGGTGTACCCGTGGGGCGAGGGCGTTCCGCAGGCCGAAGTCCCTGCCGGCATCTCGCTGTCGCTCGCGGCCGAGCTGCTCGATCAGCAGGAGGGCTACGCCGATCTCGCTGACATGTATGCCGGTATTGCCGAAATGGATAAGATTCTGCCTCTCGCACGCGAAAAGGTAAATGCCGAGCTGGGCGATCGCTTCGCCAAGCTTTGCCAGGAGCATGAGTTCTTCTATATCCTGGGCAGCGGCCCCAACTTTAGCCAGACGTACGGCTTTGCCATCTGCTCGCTCATGGAGATGCAGTGGCAGCACTGCAGCTATATCCACTCTGCCGAGTACTTCCATGGCCCCTTTGAGGCTACCCAGGATGGCGTCTTCTACTTCTTGCAGATGGGCTCGAGCGAGTGCCGTCCTATGGACGAGCGCGCCCTGGCGTTCCTCGAGACCCATACCGACACGCTGATGGTGCTTGATGCCAAGGAGTACGGTATGGAGGCCGTGCCGGCGAGCGTTCGTGCCTATCTGGATCCGGTGCTGTTCTACGCTATGAACTGCGAGCTGCGTGCAGCGCGCGGCAAGGTGTTCGATCACGACCCCGACTTCCGCCGCTACATGGGCGTTGTTGAGTACTAGGAAGGATAGATACCATGTCTTTTAACGTTAACGCGCTCGGGTTCGGTGACAACGTCGTCGATCGCTATGAGCATATCCATACCATGTATCCCGGCGGCAATGCGGTGAATTTTGCCGTTTACGCCAAGAAGTGCGGTGCCGCGCGCTCCGCGTACATGGGCATCTTTGGTAACGACGCCGCTGCCGAGCATGTGATTGCAAGTCTCGAGGATGAGGGCATCGAGCTCGCTAAGTGCGAGCAGCTTATTGGCGAGAACGGCGCGGCGCGTGTGACCGTGGTCGATGGCGACCGCGTATTCCTCGGCTCCAACGAGGGCGGCATCCGTGGCGATGCGCGCTATGTGCTCGATCGCTTCGATCTGGCATACATGAAGCAGTTCGACGTAGTCCACTCGGGCAACTACTGCTTTACCGAGCGCGAGCTCCCCAAGCTGAAGGCTGCAGGCATCACCGTATCGTTTGACTTCTCGGACGATTCCACCGATGAATACTATGAGCAGATTGCCCCGTTTGTCGACTTCGCCTTCTTTAGCGCTGCCGATGCTGCAAGTGAGGATGAGATTCGCGAGCGCCTCGCTTGGGTTAAGAATTTGGGCCCGCGCTTTGTGTCCGCAACGGCGGGCGCCGAGGGCTGCATCGCCTATGACGGCGAGCGCTACTATCGCCAGCTGGCAAAGCCCGTAACGGACATGAAGGACACCATGGGAGCCGGTGACTCGTTCCTGACCTCATTCCTGATGTGCTATCTCGATTCCGTCAAGCGCGGCGAGGACGGACCTGAGGCCATTGAGCGTGCGCTCGATTTTGCGGCAGGTTTTGCCTCGACCGTGTGCGGCATGGAGGGCTCTTGGGGCCACGGAGCTCCGATCACCGAGTAGCCTGAGAAAGCGCTGGGAGGCTTGGGGCTGAAGCCTTGGCTGACTGACGCTAGATTACATCGGAATTCGGATAGGGGCTCGCCTTGGGTGGGCCCCTTTTTGATTGCTGGAGAAGACTATGGATATCAAAGCATGTGCAGCTGGCTTTTGCTGTGCGGACGTGTACCAAAACATCGGCGTGTTCTATCCGACTGGCAATGGCATCGACTGGGGTATCCACCTGGCGCGAATGGGCATATCGGTATCTGCGGTGTCGGTCGTCGGAAAGGACGAGTACGGAGACAAAATGCGCGAGGCGCTGGCTGCCGAGGGGTTCGACATCTCGCATCTTCGCGTGGAGGACGGCGATACCTCGGTGATGCTCATGGCGTTGAAGGACGGCGTCGACCGCGTGCATCTGGAAGCGATTGACGGTGTCATGGAAACGTACCGACCAAACGATGATGACCGGGCATTTATCCTGGAGCACGATGTCATCCATACCGACCTGTTTGGAAACTGCTTAGACCTGCTGCCCGAATGGCACGAGGCAGGCAAGACCGTCGTCATGGACTTTTCGGTGTTCAGTCAAGATCCCGAATACGCCTGTGAGAACCATTTTCCTTACGTTGACTATGCCTTTATGTCGTTTGAGGAGGATAGCGCGGAGCTGCGCGACTGGGTGCGCCATGTGCAGGAGCTGGGCCCGCGCGTGGCAGTCGCCACACTTGGCGAGAAGGGAAGCATCGCCTATGACGGTGAGCGCTTCTATGAATGTGGGATCGTGCCGGCCGAGAAGGTTGTCAATACCGTGGGCGCCGGCGACTCGTATATCGCCGGATTCACCAAGGGTGTACTGGATGGGCTTGACGTGCCGGCGTGCATGCATGCCGGTGCCGAGCTTTCGTCCCGAGTCATTGGGTCGTTCGAACCGTACTAGGAATAAAAGCGTGGAAAGGAGTGCAAGATGGTAATCGATATGCTGGTCCAGCCCATGCTCTACGGCGAGATCTATACGCCAGGCGACGAGCCAGACGGCTTTGGTTTTTGGGAGCGTGAGTTTGGCATGGGGCACATGGGCCCCATGGACTGGGATGAGCTCGTGGCCGAAATGGATGTCTGCGATGTGCGGAAAAGCGTGCTCATGCCGCTCGATGTGACCACGGCGTGCGGCGGGCACTTTGGCACCAACGACCAGGTTGCCGCGCTTGTTGCCGCGCACCCCGATCGCCTATGGGGATTCGCGAGCGTGGACCCGCAAGTGAGTGGCGCCGCCGATGAGCTGGAGCGTGCCTTTACCGAGCTGGGGGCCAAGGGGCTCTGCCTGCATCCGGCAAAGCAAGGTTTTGCGCCCGATGATGCCGTGGCCGAGCCGCTCTACAAGCTCTGTGAGCGCTACAACAAGCCGGTGGTTTTCCATGCCGGTATGTCCTGGGAGCCGGGTGCGGAGCTTTCGCGAAGCCACCCGCTTGCGTTTGAGCACACCATCGCAACGCATCCGGATGTGCGCTTTAACCTGACGCACTTTGGCTGGCCCTGGGTGCGCGAGACCGTGGCGATGCTGCTCAAGTATCCCAATTGCTATACGGATGCCTCTATTACCTATATCGATTCGCCCGAAGAAATGATGCAGCGGCTCTTCACCGTCGATATGGGACCGCTGTGGTATGAGCGTGCCCTGTCTCATCAGGTGATGTTTGCCAGCAATACGCCACGCTTCCGCGCCTTCAAGCTCAAGCGGGCGCTTGATACTGTGCCCATGCGCGATGAGGCGCGGGAGAATCTGTATTCCGGTACGGCGCTGCGTTTTCTGAAAGGTGATGAGTGACATGGTGACACTCGAGACATTGAGCTATCTATCGACGGCGCCCGACCAGTTCATCGATATCACAGAAGATGTGCATGCCGCCATCGAGCGTAGTGCGGTGACCGATGGACTGGCAGCGATTATTTTGTCGCATACGACTTGCGGCATCGTGGTGAACGAGGGGCTTCCGTGCGTGGAGACCGATCTCATGGAGACGCTCGATCGCATTGCCCCGCCCGATGCCCCCTATGCGCATGCTCATTTCTTGCCGAGCTATGGTGCCACGGGCAATAACTCCTGTGGTCATATCAAGAGCATGATTTGCGGCAATAGCTGCTTCTTCCCCGTTCAAGACGGCCACATTGTATGTGGCGGGGCCCAGAACATCTACCTTGCGGAGTTCGATGGACCTCAGAAGCGAAAAGTGTTCGTTGAGGTGCTGGGCGAGTAGCAGTTGATGTCTGTGGGTCGGCGAGCTAAAGGAGATTGACCATGTCGTTTATGGCTTCGATGTTTGGGACCGAGAAACCGGTAATTGGCATGCTGCATCTGCAGCCGCTGCCTGGCGATCCTCTGTATTATCCGGGCGGCAGCGTTTCGCGCGTGATCGATGCCGCCAAGCGCGATCTCGAAGCGCTGCAGTCGGGTGGCGTGGACGGCATTCTGATCACCAATGAGCTATCGATGCCCTACGAGCAGCATGTGTCGGCAGTGACCCTTGCCGCTATGGGGCATGTCATCGGAGCTCTTGCCGCAGATTTCTCGACCCCTTGGGGTGCAGAGGCTATTTATGACGGCGATGCCACGATCGAGCTGTGCGCCGCCGTTGAGGCGCAGTTTACACGCTGCAATTTCTGCGGTGCCTGGGCTGGCGATCTTGGCCTGATCAATCGTGACTTTGCGCACACCATGCGCCGCCGTGCCGCCCTGCGTCTGGATGACCTAAAGATGTTCCATTTCATCACAAGCGAGGGCGAGGTGTACCTTAACGACCGATCGACTCCCGATATTGCCGATTCGCTGGTATTCAACTGCCTACCCGACGCCCTTGTTATTGGCGGGTCTGCTGCCGGGCGCGGCGCTTCGGGCGAGCTTGCCGACGAGGTGCGCGTCCGTGTTGGCGATGTGCCGGTGGTATGTGGAACGGGATGTCGCGAGAATACCGTTGCAGACGTGTTTTCGCATTATGATGGCGCGTTTGTCGGTACCTGCCTCAAGCGAGACGGCAAGCTCGACGCCCCTGTCGAAGCCGAACGGGTCGCGCGGTTCATGGCTGCCGCCCGTGCCGCGAGAGGGGAGTGAGCGGCATGCCGTACTATCTTGGCATCGACATTGGAACGAGTGCGTCCAAGGGCGTGTTAATTGATGCGGAGTGTCGAATTGTGGCGCAGGCATCTTGCCAACATGAAACCGAGAACCCTCAGGATGGTTGGTATCAGCACGATACAGAAGCGATTTGGTGGGGTGATTTTTGCCGGCTGTCTCGCGAGCTTATCGAGTGCGCGGGCATCGAGGCGAGCCAGATCCGCTGCGTAGGGTTGTCGGCTTTGGGCTGTGATTGCGTGCCAGTCGATGAAGATTGCCACGCCTTGGCTCCGGCAATTCTCTACGGGGTCGATGCTCGCTCGAAGCCGCAGATTGACGAGCTTCTTTCCGAATATGGTCCCGATCGCGCTCGCCAGCTCTTTGGACACGATCCGTGTTCGTCGGATATCGCCCCTAAGGTCCTTTGGTTTAAGGAGAATATGCCCGAGGTCCATGAGCGGGCGGCGAAGTTTCTTACGGCTTCGTCCTATCTATGCGCCAAGCTTACCGGCAGGTTTACGATCGACCGTTACCTTGCCGAGGATTTCCTTCCCTTATACGATCGTGAGACGTGGCAGGTTAATGAGCGCGGGTGCGCGCGGTTCTGCCGTCCCGACCAGATGGCCGAAGTCATGGCGGCGACCGATATCGCCGGCGTAATCACGGATCGGGCGGCGGTTGAAACCGGTCTTGCGAGGGATACGCCGGTGCTTGTCGGAACAGGCGATTCGGGCGCCGAGGCGATTTCTACTGGAGTGTTCTGCCCCGGGGACATGATGGTGCAACTCGGGAGCACGGCCTACTTTATCTATTTGGCGGACCATATGGTCGATGACGCTCGTCTATGGCCAGGGACATTCATCATCCCCGGAACCTACGGCATCTGCGCCGGGACCAATACAGCAGGTGCGTTGACGGCGTGGTTGCGACGCGAGTTGTACCGCGATGTCATGGATGCCGAACACTCCGGCGGCTCCGATGCCTATGAGGTCATGGCGCACGATGCCGGGCAGGTAGGTCCTGGAGCAGATGGCCTGCTGTGTCTTCCATACTTTGCGGGCGAGCGCACCCCGCTCAACGATCCCGAGGCGCGTGGCGTGTTCTTCGGTCTGACCGAAAGGCATACCCGGGGCCATATGGTCCGCGCGGCTTTGGAAGGGATCGCCTACACTGTTGCGGCTCATGTCGACATCATCGAGCGCGAGCACGGGCTTCCCATCGAGCGCATCATGCTCGTGGGCGGCGGAACTAAGAATCCGGTATGGATGCAGGCGATTGCCGATGTCTGCGGTCGTGAGGTCTCGGTTGCGAAGGTTACGGTGGGCGCATGTTTTGGCGATGCTCTTATGGCGGCACTTGCTGGCGGCGCCTATTCATCATGGGGTGAGCTTGCCCGGGTTCTTGGGGTCGCGCAAACGATCGAGCCTGATATGGACGCTCATGAGCTGTACGCATCGCGCCTCTTACACCACATCTCTGCGCGCTACCCGAGCTAGTATAGCGCCGCCGAATTGCCCCACGCTCTTATGGGGGCTGCGTTGTGCGATTCGCATGTCCCTTGAGGGTCGTGGGCAAAAAATGCCAAATATGAGTACTGTCACAAATTTAGTAGCAGCAAAATTTGGCTCTTGAGGTCCAAGTTGAGTGTCTGCGGACAACTTAAAGCCGTCTAATATGTCCCTGGGTATGCTAAAACGACCTGATAATGAACAGTTGTACATTATCAGGTCGTTGTTTTGGTGCAAAATAATGTGACCAGTTTTACAACAGTACTCATATTTGGCATTTTTTGCCCACCGAGGTCAGCGGAAGTCGAAAATGGAGCGGGAATTTTCCAGAACGACCGACTTGATGCTCTCCTCGGGGCAGTTTTTAAGCGCAGCAATGACCTCGGATACTCTTATGAGTGAATCGACGAGCTGTCGCGCGGATGTTTCCGCGTCTGGTTCGGCCGGCGCGTCGGTTTCGAGTAGCAAGCGATCAAGTGGAATCTGTCGCGCGTATTCGCGCCCACGTTTGGTCGCAAGCATGCGTTCATTCACGGAAAAGTAGCAGCCCGCAATGCGTGCGCGGACAAACTCATCTGAGGTGCCGCTAAACCAGTGGAAGATAATGGTGGGGGAGTTGGGGACGTCCTTTAGAAGGTCGTTCGACTCCAAAGTGTCCAAAGTTGCTCCCGCCGCGCGAACGGCGTGAATGGATAGAACGCGTCCAGGTAGCGGGGACTGCGATAACGTTCGGCATAGCCGTTCAAATGCCTGCGTCTGGTTTCCCTCGGTGCCTGCAAAGCGTGGCGAGAAATCGAGCCCGACCTCGCCGATAAACCGTTCCCGGATGGCGAGTTCACAAAGCAGGCCGACCTCGGCGGTTCCGCATCGGCCGTCGGCAATCCACCAGGGGTGGAGGCCCACCCCTGCAATAACGTTGGGACTACTGCTGGCGCGTTCGGATGCTGACGCGAAATCGCGTGGATCGACGCCGCAATCAAAGAGCTCCAGTCCCATCGCTGCGGCTTCGTGGGCAACGGTGTTCGGGCTGGCCATCAGGTCGAGGTGACAGTGAGCATCAAAGGACTGCAGCTTCATCGCGGTGTGCCTTGCTAGTCCAGGCGCTGGCCGTCGGCGCGAACGCGCTCGGTACCGCGTCCACTGATCTTGCGAATAACCTCGCCGGCAATCATCTGGCCCATGATGGGCGGCATAAAGCTGGCGGTTCCGAGCTCGGTGCGCTCGTGGATGTTGGAGGGGTCACGGCGCTGAGTCTTGACCGACTCCTCGCAGCTAAATAGAACGTGCAGGCTCTTGATGCCACGTTTTTTGCACTCTTTGCGCATGATACGGCTCATGGGGTCGCGCACCGTGTCAAAGATATCGGCGAAGCGCAGGCATTCGGGATGCAGCTTGTTGCCGCCGCCCATGGAGCTCACCAGGCGAATGTCGTGGTCCTGAGCATACTTGGCGACGGTGAGCTTGGCCGAGATGGTATCGATGGCGTCGATAACGTAGTCGAGCGTGCCACCTGTCTGCTCCAGAACGCTCGCGAAGAATTCGTCGATGTTGTCGCTCAGCAGGTATTCGGTGCGCTTGATGACGGTGGCGGCAGGGTTGATGTCATGGATCATGGCCTCCATGACGTCGACTTTACGCTTGCCGATGGTGCTGTGAAACGCGATGGCCTGACGGTTGATATTGCTGGGCGCAATGATGTCTTTATCCAGAATTACGAAATGGCCGATGCCGCCGCGGGCGAGCGCTTCGCAGCAGTTAGAGCCCACGCCGCCGCAGCCGAGCACCAACACCGTGGCGTCGGCGAGCTTGTCGAGCGCCTCGCGCCCCATGATGATCTCGAGCTTGGTGTCGCGCGTCTCGACGGGAGCGGCGACTGCGGTTTCGGTCATAGATATCCTCCGATGGGGAAGTAATTAACGTAATTGGCTATCGCCATTATAGGTATTATTCTGCCTCCATTTGAGGCCTTGGGGCATGTTGAAATGAAGCGGGGATTCGCATAAGATTGAAGCAGATGGCACCCGTGGCCGCGGGTTGGCCAACTCCGAAACACGTTTATGGCGTGAGAAGTGGCCGTCTTCGCATTACGCGGGGGCGGCTATTTCATTCGACCTCCAATGTGGATGCCGAGCTCCACAGCCGCGATTACAAGCAATAACAACGTCAGGACATCGTCAATACTCATAGTCCATCTCCTTCTCTGGTAGAGGGGAGCTGGCCCATCTGCTTCTAACGGTATTGTAACTAAAAGCGAACGAGTGTTCTATGGCTATTGCTGAATTAGATAATTAGACAAACATCTAAATATCGAGTATAGTGTGCGCGTCGAACGAACTGGTGAGAGGAGGTTCTATGCCGGGAGAGGGTTTTAAGGCACTTGCCGATCCAACGCGACGGCGCATTTTGGAGTTGCTGCGCGAGGGCAATTGCACGGCGGGGGAGCTTGCCGAGCATTTCGATATCAGTAAGCCGTCGCTGAGCCATCACTTGGCGACGCTCAAAAACGCCGGGTTGGTGACCGACGAGCGCCATGGCCAAAACATCGTATACAGCTTAAACACCACCGTCATGCAGGATTTGATTGGCTGGTTTATGGGTTTTACAAACACGGAAGGTGATAAGGATGAATAACGAAAACAAGGGCATTCACCCCACGGGGGTATCGTCGCGCGTGTGGATTGTGCTGGTCGCTCTGTGCGTCGCCAATGTCGTAGCGCACCTCATGGTGATGCCGAGCTTGCCTGCGCAGATTCCCACGCACTGGGGCGCGAACGGCGCCGTCGACGGTTGGGGTCCTAGCTGGATGGCCCCCGCGCTCGGCGTGCTGCCTCTGGCGCTTCTCGCAATGTTCTGCGTGGTGCCGCGCATCGACCCCAAAGGTGAGGCATATCGAACCTCGGGCAAATTCTACCAGGGCTTCGTAATCGCCTTCACCTTGTTCATGTGCGCCATAAGCTGGCTGGGAGAGCTTACGGTCTGGGGCGTGGTGCCGGCGGTCGGTTCGGTTAACGTGCTGATTTCCGGTGTTGTCGGTTTGCTGTTCATCGGCGTAGGCAACTACTTGCCGCGTGTGAAGCAGAACTATACGCTCGGTATCAAGACACCTTGGGCGCTTGCCGATCCCGAGAACTGGCGCCGTACGCAGCGTTTTGGCGGCGCCTGCTTTATGGTGCTGGGTATTGGCCTGATTGTGATGGGCGTGGCAGGCAGCGTGCTTTCGAGTGAAGTCGTCGCCGCGGTGATTGCGGTTCTGGCATTTGGTTCGGTTGGAGCCGTCTACGTCTACTCGTATCTGTTGTGGCGCAAATCGCAGCGAGCCGCTCGTTAAGGTTGCGGAAAACTAGCGTACGCAGTTCATAGTATGTTCCGGGGGACTTTTCCCAGGTAGTATTAGGGGGTGTGGGCAACCATGCCCCTTTTTATTAGAACGCGCGAACTGCCTCTCCGCTTTTTCCAAAACGGAGAGGGGGAGAAGATTTCCGCAGCTAGATAAGGAGAAATGACTGTGGCGGAGTTCATTTATCAGATGTATCAGGCTCGCAAGGCCCATGGCGACAAGGTGATCCTTGACGACGTGACCCTGAGCTTCTACCCCGGTGCCAAGATCGGCGTCGTGGGCCCCAACGGTATGGGCAAGTCGACCCTGCTCAAGATCATGGCCGGCATCGAGGAGGTCTCCAACGGCGATGCCAAGCTCACCCCCGGCTACACCGTGGGTATCCTGCAGCAGGAGCCGCCGCTCGACGACGACAAGACCGTCATCGAGAACGTGCGCATGGCATTTGGCGACATGATCGCCAAGGTCGATCGCTTCAACAAGATCGGCGAGGAGATGTGCGACCCGGATTGCGACATGGACGCCCTCATGGCCGAGATGGGAAAGCTCCAGGACGAGATCGACGCCGCCGACGGCTGGGATATCGATTCCAAGCTCGGCCAGGCCATGGACGCCCTGCAGCTGCCCGATTCCGACATGCCGGTCAACGTACTTTCCGGCGGCGAGCGCCGTCGCGTGGCCCTGTGCAAGCTGCTGCTCGAAGCTCCCGACCTGCTGCTGCTCGACGAGCCCACGAACCACCTGGACGCCGAGTCGATCCTGTGGCTCGAGCACTTCCTGCACAACTACCAGGGCGCGGTGCTTGCCGTCACGCACGATCGCTACTTCCTGGATAACGTTGCCGAGTGGATCTGCGAGGTCGACCGCGGTCACCTTTATCCCTACAAGGGCAACTACTCCACGTATCTGGAGACCAAGGCCGCCCGTATCGAGGCACAGGGCAATCGTGACGCCAAGCTCGCCAAGCGCATGGAGGCCGAGCTCGAGTGGGTGCGCAGCTCGCCCAAGGCTCGCCAGGCAAAGAACAAGGCCCGTCTGGCTCGCTACGAGGAGATGGAGGCCGAGGCCCGCGCAAGCCAGAAGCTCGACTGGACCGACATCCGCATCCCTGTGGGCCCGCGTTTGGGCAACAAGGTGCTCGAGGCCCATCATCTGCACAAGGAGTTCGATGGCCGCGTGCTCATCGATGACCTTTCGTTCACCCTGCCGCGCAACGGCATCGTGGGCGTCATCGGCCCCAACGGTGTCGGTAAGACTACGCTCTTCAAGACGATTGTGGGTCTGGAGCCGCTGACTTCGGGCGAGCTTGAGGTGGGCGAGACCGTCAAGATCTCCTATGTCGACCAGAACCGTTCCGGCATCGACCCCGATAAGAACCTATGGGAGGTCGTCTCGGACGGCCTGGACCACATGATGGTCGGCGAGACCGAGGTTCCGAGCCGCGCTTATGTGGCGAGCTTTGGCTTTAAGGGCCAGGACCAGCAGAAGCGCGCTGGCGTACTTTCCGGTGGCGAGCGCAACCGTCTGAACCTGGCGCTCACGCTCAAGCAGGGCGGCAACCTGCTGCTCCTCGACGAGCCTACGAACGACCTCGACGTCGAGACGCTGTCCTCGCTCGAAGCGGCGCTGCTCGAGTTCCCGGGCTGCTCGGTGGTCATTAGCCATGACCGTATGTTCCTGGACCGCGTCGCCACGCACATTCTGGCGTGGGAAGGCACCGACGAGAACCCGGGCAACTGGTATTGGTTCGAGGGCAACTTCGAGGCCTATCAGGCCAACCGCATCGAGCGCCTGGGCGAGGACGCAGCCCAGCCGCATCGTATTCACCGTAAGCTGACGCGCGACTAGTAGCAAGTAGAAAGGCCGCCACCAAGGGCGGCCTTTCTTGTAGCGATTGCACTGCAGCTATGCCCTGGCTGCTGGTTTGATTCATAATCAAAGTCATCTCTTTGGGATTAAAGCCCGTTTTTGCTATGAGTGATTTTCTAATTCCGTTTAAAACGTAAAGACGCATTGGGTTGCAAGGACATAAGCAAATCGAATTGAAATATAACCAGTGCTGTAACGTTAAAAAAAGATTATAGAATAGGAGTACCTTATAAGTCGCTTCTCTAGAAAGAAGAACATATGCTTTCGCGTCGTCGTTTTCTGCAACTTGTCGCGTCTTCAATTGTCGCCTTAGCCGCACGTCCGAAAGAGGTTTTTGCTTCGACGGGCAATATTGATGGTGAGCAGATACAATTTACTTCTGAAATTGCGCAAGAGCTTGCCGATAAATATATAAAGGGACTCCTCGGCTATTCGTATACGCCTTCTGACCCTATTCCTTTTGTAGATGTTGATGGGTCCCCGCTTGGTTACATTGTTCCGGTTGTGACATCCAATAGAGCCGCGGGCTATTTGGTTTTAGATGCTTCAGATGATGAAATACTTACGGGATATCGTTTTGGAGACGGCTTAGTCAGCCCTATGGATCGGGGAGGAGATCTTGGTGTCGAGTCTTATTCGTTCAATAACCCAGTCGTAATGATCAATCCATTCGAATTCGGCGTGCAATCTTTGGACGGTTCAATAACAACAAATTGCGGAAGAACAATCCCGGCTGTTTCCATAGAAGGACGGCCTGTCGTTTTATCGAATAAACCTTCAAGCTGGAACGATGTTGTAATTTACGCAACTCAAATGCAGGATTACACAGTATCTGGATTTCGTTCCATTTCTCAGTTTATGTCATATGATGAAAGCGAGATTAAGAGGCTTACCGCCCACTATGCTTGTATGGTGACAGCTTTTTCGAACGTTGCGGAACTGTATGGCATTGCCAATTTATATAGCGACCCTTCGCAATATATGCAGATATGGAATTACACCAATACCCATGCTCTTTCCGATGAAGAACAGACTGTTCCCGGCGTTGTTTTGGGTGGAACGCCGATATCAACCTGTGCAACGGGGTTTACAAATTACTGCGCAAGCAGAGGAAGTACTCTTATCGCCCGCACTGTCTCCTCTCCGGCTATCGCGAGCATTCAAAATGAGATTAACTCAAATAGACCGAATGTTTTACATGCGAGTTTGTACAACGGATCAGCCCATTCTGTAACAGCGGAGGCTTACGCCACACTTACTGGTAAGAAAACTGGAGAGACAAGGCAGATGATTGGCATAGCGGACGGCTGGAATTCATCTTTATCCTTCCTGAAGTATGATCAGAGCTATTATGCGTGGACTTATGGAACGACTTTTTCGAAGTAGGGCGATTCGTCTAGCTCTGTCTTTGGTGCTGATGGCTTCATTGGTGGGCTGTTCAACAAAGGAAGAGATATCGCGCGGAGGTTCCGGAGAAGTGACTGCGACAGACTCAGGTTCATTAGAAATAGCTGGCGGGCATGCCGATGTGATGTTACAAGGAAAAGGCGTGCTTAGGTCGATTGATGCTGAAGACGCTGTCTGCTCAATAGAGGATTTGAAGACAGGTGAAACTGCATCGTACCGAGTTTCAGATAATGCTGCGAATATGATTGAGTCGATACCGACTGGAGCGCAGGTTTCTTTTAGATACTTTGCTCCGCAACTTGAGGATGAGCTTGCTTCTCTGGTGTCTATATGCACCGATGACAACTAAAAGGCCTGAATTCAAACGGCCTCGGATGGTCAATTGGCTATCCGAGGCCGTTTTTTACTCGACCGGGGCTTCGACCTTGTCGATGGCCCAGGCGGCTCCGAGACCGCCGGTGGTGTTGCGGCGGATGCGCACGGTAACCTCGCGGCGCTCGCCGGCCTGCGTGTAGCACAGGGGGAAGTTTGCGCGGTTTCGCGCGGCCTCGATGGTACCGCGCTCGCGGGCGATCCAGTAGTACTCGCCGACAATGCCGAGCGTGTCGGCGCCGTAGGGGAGATAGGTCGACAACTGGTGCAGAAGCGGGCCGGGGCAGAAGACCTCGGTTGCGAAATCGACGGGGAAGTCCTCAGGGATGGCGGGCGCTGCGGGTGCGGGGGTTGGGGCCGCTGCGGGTACCGAAGCCGGTGCCGGTGCGGGAACTTGGTCGCAAGTAGAGGTGGGCACGGATTCGATGACGGGTGCGGGCTCAGGCACCGGTTCCGGCTTAACTGCGGAATCTGCGGGCTTCACGGTGACGGGCGCGTCTACAGCTGCAGTTTCAAACTCAACCTGCATCGCGCTCTCATTCTCGACGCTCGACTTTGCTTCGATGGGCGTGGATGCCATAGTGGTGATGCCGGCGTTGGCGTTCTCGGGGTCATAGACGACCGTGAGCGAGATGGCGGGCTGCGGCGTCTCGGGCTTCGGCGTCGACTCGGTAGCGTCTTGATCGGCGGGCTGATCGTCCTCGGCCTCGTCGCTAAAGACATCACTGTTTTGGAACGAAGGCGTCTCGGGTTGGTCGGCGGTTTTTTCGGTTGTCGACTTGGGAGCTTCGTTGAGCTCCGCAGTGGCTTCCTGCTCGGATATGACTTCGGGATCAGTCGTGGCGGTGGTTTCGGTTTCGGCTTCTGCCGTTACCTCAATAGCGACTTCAATCTCTGCCTCGGGCTCGGATTCTGGCACGGCTTCAACCATGGCTTCAGGCTCGGGACGCTTAACGTGCTTGGGGCGCACGGCCTTGAGGTCCTTCTCGCCGCGCTTTTTCTTTTTGTAGGACTGCTTGGCTCCCTTGGCTGCCTTGGGCTTGTCCTCGCCCTTGGCAAGGGCGGCATCCCAGGCATCGTTGGCGATGACGGTGGCATACAGGCGACCGCCCTTAAAGACAGTCAACTTAATGCAGTCGTCGAGCTCCTCGAGCAGCTCGCGCGTTGACTCGAAGCCCAGGTCATAAGCGGCCATGTCGCCCGCGGCGAGCGCCTCTTCGACCTGCGTCATAAACGTTTGCTTGCCGCATCCAATCGCATCGCGCAGCAGGCGATACAGATAGATGTGGTTGCCCAGCGATAGCGTGGGCCTAACTATTGTCTTGCTCATGGCAAATCTCCTCTTTACACACGTAAAGTATCTTACCATCGCATAGCGTTTGCCATGGCGGCACCCAAGGCAAACGGGCGCGAACCGCTATCGATTCGCGCCCGTTGTACAGGTTGCCTATCTGGGGATGCAGCGCCTAGTTGCCCGATGCCGTGCCTTGGCTCGAGTTGTCAGATGCCGTGCCGGACGCGGTTCCGCTCGAGCTGTTCGAGCTGTTGGCGTTGCTGCTGTCTGCTGTGCCCGTTCCCGAAGCGGTGTCGCTCGTCTGGCCGCCCGTGCTTGGCTGCGAACCGTCAGTCGTTTGGCTTGAGACGGTCGTGCCGGATGGCGTGCCACTGTTGGCCGTAGAGGAATCGGTGCCCTGCGATTGGTCTTGGGTGTTCGAGGACGAATTGGCAGAGGTGGAACTGTCTTGCGTGTCGTCCGTTTGCGTCTGCTGATCTTGAGACCGGGTGTTGTCATTTGCATCGCTCTCGGTCGTGTGCGACGAAAGGATTGGCTCGGGGCGCTCGCCCAGACCCTCACCGGCGGTGGTGATAAGGATGGCGCCGGCGCAGGCGATGACCGCGACGATGGCGATGGCGATCGAGAAGATGATGACCTTCTTTTGCGTCTGGCTGCGCTCTGCCGCCGCCTTGGCGCGCAGGCTGTTGGGGGCGACACGCGCCGTGGTCGCGCGTCCCGCAACCTGGCGCATCTCCTGCGTAGTCGCGGCGCCGCCCAGGTGCTCCTCGGCATTAAATTCAACGGGCTCATAGGCGCCGGCGGGGTAGTCGACGTCGGCGTGCGTGCCTTTGAGGGCTTTGGCGCTGGCAGAGATAAAGTGGCGGTAGACCTGCGAGGACACAACGGTGATGACCGAGCTCACGGCGGCGCCAATCACCGATCCGGCGATACCGATCTTGGAAGCAAGCGCGACGCTCGTGGCGGCAGCTGCGGCGCCGGCGATGATCTGAGGAATGGAAATGTCGTCGAACAGGCCCTTTTTGGGCGCGATGGCCATGGTCTGTCCGATGGAATGGTTCTCGTGCACACCGTTGTTGAGCGCGGCCGGTGTCATGACGCGCGTGCGCGGCGCGTCGGTGTACTTGGTTGTCATACGGGGTCCTCCCGGTGTAAATCTGCTTCGTTTCATG
>JAGZWV010000141.1 GCA_018378775.1 Collinsella sp.
GCGCTACAGCAGATGCTCCTCGATAAAGATCGCGATGCCGTCTTTGTCGTTGCTGGCGGTTACAAAGTCGGCGGCGGCCCGGGTGGCATCGCTGCCATTTGCCATGGCCACACCCACGCCGGCGTCGGCCACCATGCAAGTGTCGTTATCGGCATCGCCAAACACGCAGATGTTCTGGAGCTCCATGTCGTTGAGCTCCGCCACGCGCACAAGGCCACGCGTCTTGGACACGCGCGGATCCATGAACTCGTAGAGCCGCTGCGTGGTTTGCAGAGCCGCCGCCTTAACAGTGTTATCGGCAAACGTCGACGCCCGCTCAATCACCCGCGGCATTACCTCGGGCGCCATGGTAAACATCACCTTGGGCTGCGGCTCGCGCAAAAACTCGGCAAAATCGACCACCTGGTAGGGCACGCCGTCGACGCGCGACAGGTGCTCGACGCACGCGTTGCTCTCGGGCACGTAGAACACGCCGTCTCGGGGGCAGACGGGCGTTGCCGGAAGGTCCGCCATGTGCTTGCAGATGCGCGCGATGGTCTCGCCCGGCAGCGGATAGCTCAGCTCGTTGATGTCGTGCGCACGGTCGATGACCTCGGCACCACCGCAGCCCACCATCACGTCCACCAGGCCTTCGATGCCCCAGAGCTCGTACATGGCCTCGGTCGCGTGGGCATCGCGCCCAGTGCACAGGCCAAAGAGCACGCCGCGCTCGCGCAGGGCGCGAATCGCCGCCACGGTGCGCGGGGACACCGTGTGCTGGCTCGTGAGCAGCGTGCCGTCGATATCGCAGAACACGGCTTTGATGTGGCTGAAGGAGGTGTCCATGGGGGCCTTTCTGGGTTGCGCGGCGGTGTGGGGTGTATTCGTGAACGGCGTACATGGTATACCAAGGCGCAGACCGTTGGGACCCGATCGCCACAAAGGTGCCTGGCCCCTTTGTGGCGACCGGGTCCGCAGGGTGACCGGACCTGGGGCGCAAACCATCACAACATTCGACGTTATTCGGCAAAATCGCGATTTTCATCGAATGTTGTGATGGTTTTTACTGCCTTGCGGCACGATCAAAATGCCGGCGTCCAAACAGCAGCAACGCCGCGGGAACCGCCATCACGACCATGCCCGCCCCTACGAGCGTCCGCTGCACACCAAACGTCGCCGCCAGCCACGGGGCAATCGCCAGCGGGGCCACGCCGGCGAACATGTTGCCAAAACCCATGACCGAGTTCACGCGACCGAGCTGTTCGAGCGGAGCCGTCGTTTGCACGATAGTGTTGTGGAGCGGGTTGACGACACCCCAGGCCACGCCCAGGACAATCTGGCCGACAAGGGCTACGCCCACGTACGGCGTTCCCACGTAGAGCAGGCTTCCCAGGCCTACGGACATGAGTGCCACGAGCAGCGTTTTGAGGCTGACGAAGCGCGACGGCAAGCGGAGCACGAGTACAGCGCCCAGCACTGCACCCACACCGCAGGCCGACGAGAGCCAGCCCATCCATTCGACACCGACGTGCAGGACATCGCGATAGAAGAACGACTCCAGCGGATCGAAGGCGCCGTAGCCAAAGTTCGAGAGGAAGATGATGAAGAACAGCAGGGCGAGGACGCTGTTGGTAAAAACCGTCTTGATGCTGGTCGCGAAGGTTGCACGGGTGGATTTACTGAAGTCGGAGCTTTGACTGGCAGTACTTGCCGTTGTGCTGCTATCCGCGGGAGTACTTTCGCGCGCGGCGACGCGACCTGCTTGCGGCCTAAAGCCCCAACCAGCGACGAGCGCCAGCACTGTAAAGAGCATCATGAGCACGAACACCGCGCGCGACGACGCAGCCGCCGCGACAAAGCCGCCCAGCGTGGGGCCAACGATGATACTCACGTTTGAAAAC
>JAGZWV010000142.1 GCA_018378775.1 Collinsella sp.
GGCGAATCCGCACTCCGAGTGCAACAGGATATTACGAGGTAGCCGCCCAGGCGCGACCTATGATGATGCTTGCGAAGACATGCATCATTGGAGGCACCATGGACGGCTACAGCCATCTTAGCATCGCGGAGCGCGAGGACATCATGGTCCGCTGGAAGGGCCATGAGGGGGTCAGCCAGATAGCGAGGGAGCTCCACAGGGACAAGTCGACCATATCCCGCGAGATCAGGCGGAACGGCTGGCAGGGCCCTGCAGGACGCCGCTACCGCGCGTCTGCGGCACAGAGGAAGGCGGACAGGAGGAGGCTGCGCTGCAGGCGCCCCAGGCTCATGGACGAGCCCGAGAGGCGCTCGCTGGTCGTGAGGCTCATGCGGGACGAGCACTGGTCCCCGGAGGAGATATCGGGCCGCATCTCGGAGGAGCGGCCCGACCTCGCCGTGAGCGATTCCGCCATCTACCGTGCCGTGGAGTCGGGATCCCTGGACTGCGAGCTTCCGGGGCACAGGAAGGCCGCAAGGCTGCTCAGGCACCATGGAAAGCGCAGGCACAGGAAGGGAAGCCAAGAGCGCAGGGGCAAGGTGCGCATAACCCATGACATCTCCGAGAGGCCGGAAGAGGCATCGTCCAGGAGCCGGACAGGCGACTGGGAAGGCGATACGGTCGCCGGCAGGCAGGGCGGCGCATGCCTCGTCACCCAGGTCGACAGGATGAGCGGATACCTTGTCGGCGGCAAGGCCGCCAGGAAGGCCCATGCCGAGGTCAACGAGGCCACGGAGAGGGCGCTCGAGGGAGAGGCCGTCCATACCGTCACTCTCGACAGGGGCAAGGAGTTCTCGGATGCAGAGGGCCTCCAGGAGGCGCTGGGAGCTCCGGTCTACTTCTGCCATCCCCACCATCCATGGGAGCGAGGCACCAACGAGAACACCAATGGCCTTCTCAGGGACTGGTTCCCGAAGGGCGAGAGCCTCGACGATGTCAGCGACAGCGAGGTGCAGGAGGTATACGATTCACTCAACCGGAGACCACGCAAGCGTCTCAAGTGGAAGTGCCCCTGGGAGGTCTACCACCACCAGTCGTTGCACTTGCTCTGAGGATTCGCCTTATATAAAAGGGAAATTGACATGAAGTCATTTTTACAACTTGTATACCTGCGGATATCCAAAATTAAATGCCCCCTTTTGAGGGTGGGTTTAAATTGACATGAAGTCAACCGAAATTGACCTGAAGTCAATTTTTATTGACATGAAGTCAATCCTTTCTAGTGTTAGAAATTGACATGATGTCATTTACTAACCCTGCCTTTTATACGGTGAAAAAACCGTCGCGCCCATGCTGTCAACGTTGTTAATGCAATCGCGTTGGGCGAGCGCGTGCAACATATCGGGAGCGAAAAAATGTCGCTACGAGGGGCTAATATCTAAAGAGGGGATTAGAGAAAGGCGGCATCATGGATGAGAACAACCTCAACACTCAAGACGGCCAGGGCCCGAGCTTCGTTCCCGATGGGGGCGATGGCAACAAGTTGCCCCTGAAGCGCAAGGTCGCCATCGGCGCGGCCGTCGCTCTCGTCGTCGCGGGGCTCGGGCTCGGCGGCGCATGGGCGACCGGCGCCTTCGCCCCCAAGTCCGAGGTCACCAAGATCGAGGCCGATAGCGACGGCGGCAAGAAGCAGGTCTCCGAGAAGACCGACCAAACCGTCGACTGGGCCGTCAAGATCGAGGCCGAGGGCGTGACTGCCGACTCCTCGCCGCTGATCACCCGCTACGTCTGTACCGACGGCACCGATGAGGGCGTCGAGTTCTACCATGCCACATCCGCCTCCGACGCCATCGAGGGCAAGGACAGGGTTCAGCTGACCGAGGGCACTTGGGAG
>JAGZWV010000032.1 GCA_018378775.1 Collinsella sp.
CCGGGGCGGTCGGCCAGCGACCACCGGTACGGCTCAATCGTATAACCATGCAACGGAAAAGAGCCGCCCTTTCGGACGACTCAAACTGTAATGGGGCTAAAAAGACTGGGGGAGTACATGAGCTGGTGAGTGAGAGCGTTGCTGAGCCAGTCGTTTGTTTCCAGACTGTGTATCCCCGTGTCGAAGGAGCCGTCTCGCGCGCACGCCATGTTGTCAATGGGTTACAGTATGAACGGCGGCTATGTTTCCGCCAACGCACGAGAGGGTCGTCAACAAGGAGGATGCACGACGATGCAGCGTGCCAAACAGATATCGGAGTCCATCGAACTGGGCATTATCCTGGCGCTCGCCGGCGGCTTTATGGATGTGTATTCGTACATTGGGCGCGACCATGTTTTCGCAAACGCGCAGACGGGCAACATCCTGCTTGTGGGCGTGAGCATCTCGGAGGGCAATTGGGCACTTGCGGGGCGCTACTTCTTCCCTGTGGTGTCGTTTGCCGTGGGCATTATGCTTGCCGACCTGGTACACGAACGGTTTGGCAGCGTGATTCACTGGCGCCAAGTGACGGTGTTCTTTGAAGCCGTCATCTTGCTGGGCGTGAGCTTTATCCCCGGTGGCGGTTACAACCTGCTCGCCAACTGCCTCACTTCGTTTGCCTGCGGCATGCAGGTCGAGAGCTTCCGCAAGATTCACGGTCATGGCATCGCTACGACCATGTGCATCGGCAACTTGCGCAACGCGCTGCAAAACGTGGACGATTACATCATCACCCACAGGCGCGGCTTTTTGGAAAACGGCCTGCTGTACTTTGGCGTGATTTTTACCTTTGTGTTTGGCGCCGTGTTGGGCAACTGGTGTATTGAGCGCATGGGCCTGCACGCCATCGTCGTGGCGAGCGTGCTGCTGTTTGTCGCGTTTGCCATCATGTTCATCGACCGCGAGCGCGACTTGCGTTTTCGCTGGAAGGTTGCGGCCGAGGCTTGGAAAGAGGGCTGTCGAAAGTAATCGAATGCGGCAAAGGGGCTGTCCCTTTGCCGCAATATTTTTCATCATCTGTTGAAACGCTTTAACAAATTTGACGTTCTCACGCGTTTTTCGTTTCAAAAGCGTTAGGATGGGACTCATAGCGTGGGGCGTAATGGGTGCCCCGCACACGATGGGAGGCTATCAATGGCTAATCGTTTCGTTCTCAATACCATCTCTTATCATGGTTCCGGCGCCATCAAGGAGATCCCCGGCGAGCTCCAGCGTCGCGGCTACAAGAAGATCTTCGTCTGCTCCGACCCCGATCTAGTCAAGTTTGGCGTTACCGCTAAGGTGACCGACGAGCTTGACGCCGCCGGTATCGCTTGGAGCCTCTACTCCGAGATTAAGCCCAACCCCACCATCCAGAACGTCAAGGACGGCGTCGAGGCCTTCAAGGCCGCCGAGGCTGACGCTATCGTGACCATTGGTGGTGGCTCCTCCATGGACACCGCCAAGGCTATCGGCATCATCATCAACAACCCTGAGTTCGCCGATGTCCGCAGCCTCGAGGGCGTTGCTCCCACTAAGAACCACGCCGTGTTCACCATCGCTGTGCCGACGACTGCCGGTACCGCCGCCGAGGTGACCATCAACTACGTCATCACCGACCCCGAGAAGGTCCGCAAGTTCGTGTGCGTCGACACCAACGACGCCCCCGAGGTCGCCGTCGTCGACCCCGATATGATGGCCTCCATGCCCGCCGGCCTGACCGCCTCTACCGGCATGGACGCTCTGACCCACGCCATCGAGGGCTACACCACCAAGGGCGCTTGGGAGCTCTCCGACATGTTCCACTTTGAGGCCATTAAACTGATCAGCGAGAACCTGCGTGACTCCGTTGCCGAGGCCAAGTCCGGTCAGCCCGGCTCCGGCCGCGAGGGCATGGCTCTTGGCCAGTATGTCGCCGGCATGGGCTTCTCCAATGTTGGCCTGGGCATCGACCACGCCATGGCTCACACCCTGTCCGCTCACTACGATACCCCGCACGGTGTCGCCTGCGCCATGCTGCTGCCGATCGCCATGGAGTTCAACAAGCCTGTTTGCACCGAGCGCCTGGCCAAGGTCGCCGTCGCCATGGGCGTTGACACCACGGGCATGAGCACCGACGAGGCTGCCGACGCTGCTATCGCCGCCGTTAAGCAGCTTTCCGCCGACGTGAACATCCCGCACGTCTGCGAGGCCATGAAGGCTGACGAGATCGAGGTCCTGGCCAAGGACGCCATGGCCGACGCTTGCTTCCCGGGCAACCCGCGCGAGGCGACGCTCGACGATGTCATCGAGCTCTTCAAGAAGATCTGCCCGGCTGCCTAGCTTAATTTGGTGCTCCTTCGCCCGTAGGCGTATGGTCTTTTGACTTGTCGATGGCCCCGCCGTGCTACGCACGGCGGGGCTTTTTGTGCTGCGTCGATGCCCTGAGACGGGCAAAACCAAGGTGTACTGTCTGCTGTGGATAGGTGGTGCACTTCCCAGCGTGCATTTTTGGGAGTATTCAGCAAGCTCTTAAAAATGCATAACGTTGTGAATAGGCCGTAGTGGCCCGCAGGCGCCCATCGACAGCCATTGTGAGCGGGCTATCGATGAGTGGAGGGGGTTGTTACTGAGTTTTTGCTTCGCGACGACCTGCAACACTGCTGTAACCGCGTCGTTTTGTCGTTCGCGATGGGGCCGTTGGGCCCACGGTGCTGAATAGTCCGTTTTTTGCACGGTCCAAGGTGGGGCACCCTGAGACGAAGCAAAAAGATGCCTCATTTCTATGCAGATACCGATAGGATTTATGCAAGATTGGGATTGTAAGCCGTGCACGTGCACAAAACCGGTGCGGGGACGTCTGGAGTCGGCTCGGCTCCTGGGGCATTGCACGTGCAGAACGGTTAAAATCGGGACTCGGTCTTAGTTTTACTTGGAAGGATGCATATGACTTCTAATATTGATGCTTCTCTAGAGGAGACGCTCTCCTATATCGCAGGACAGCTTAAGACGCTGACTTCTATCGCTTCGCCTACGGGGTTTACTCGTGCGGCTACTGATTATCTGATGGAGACGTTGCGCGATATGGGCTTTGGGCCCGATCGCTCCAATAAGGGCAATGTGCTCGTTGAGCTTGGTGGTGAGGGTGAGCCGCTCGTGTTGGCGAGCCATGTCGATACCCTGGGCGCCATGGTACGCTCCATTAAGGACAATGGTCGCCTGCGCCCCACGACCCTCGGCGGGCACCAGTGGTCCACGGCCGATGGCGAGAACTGCACCGTCTACACGCGTGACGGCAATGTCTACACGGGCGTGGTCCTTAACACCGAGCCTTCGGCGCATGTGGCCGATGAGCCGGTCAAGACCATCGAGAAGAACATGGAGATCCTGCTCGATGAGAATGTCGACAGCAAGGACGATGTGCTCGAGCTGGGTGTTCAGACCGGCGACATCATCGCTATGGACCCGCGCACCACAGTGACGGAGAGCGGCTACATTAAGAGCCGCTTCTTGGACGACAAGCTGTCGGCCGCCATTTTGCTGGGCTTGGCGCGTGCCGTCGCCGCTGGTGAGGTGACGCTTTCGCGTAAGGTTTCGCTGCTCTTTACCGTGTATGAGGAGGTCGGCCACGGCGGTGCCTTTGTGCCGGCCGATACGCGCGAGATGATCAGCGTGGACATGGGCTGCGTGGGTGACGACCTGGGCTGCACCGAGCGTATGGTGTCGATTTGCGCCAAGGATTCGGGTGGTCCCTACAACTACGATCTGGTGACCACGCTGTCCAATATCGCGCGCGAGCTTGAGCTCGATTATGCCATCGACGTGTACCCGCATTACGGCTCGGACGTCGAGGCCACGCTCTCTGCCGGCTACGACATCCGTCACGGCCTGATCGGCCCCGGCGTGTACGCGAGCCACAACTACGAGCGCAGCCACATCGACGGCGTGCGCAACACCTACGAGCTCGTCCGCGCCTACGTACAGCGCTAACGATGCAGCGGCCTCGGCTGATATGGCAGTACCGACCGAGGCCGTCCTCTCTAAGTTGCGGTGAAATAGGGACTGTTTGGCGGTTTTAAACGCTTAAACAGTCCCTATTTCACCGCAATTTATGAAGGGGATGGGGCTACTTAAGTGCGCCGGTCACCGTGCCGCCGCCGAGGACGATGTCGCCGCGATAGACTACAACGGCTTGGCCGGGGGCGATGGCTCGCTGCGGCTCGTCAAAAGTCAGTAGCATTTGTCCGTCGGCGCCACGTGTAAGGGTCGCTGCCTGATCCTTTTGATGGTAGCGGTGCTTGGCGCCCACGCGAATGCCGCCGGACGTGAGCTCTGCCTCCATGCGGTCGGCAGGGGCGCTCCAGATCCAGTCGTTGGCCGTGAGCGCTGTGGCCGTCAGGTCCTCGGTCTCGCCCAGGTGCACAGTGTTGTTGGCGGCATCGACGCCCGTTACGTACACGGGATGCGCCATCGCGACGCCCAGGCCCTTGCGCTGGCCGATGGTATAGCGCAACGCGCCGTTGTGGCGTCCGACTACGCTGCCGTCGCGCCATACAATATCGCCCGGCTCGGCGGCATGTCCGCAGCGGCGCTCGATATAGCCCGCGTAGTCGCCGTCTGGAATAAAGCAGATATCCTCGCTCTCGGCCTTCTTGGCGTTGATGAAGCCCTGCTCGGCGGCAATGCGGCGCACGTCGCGCTCTTTGTCCAGCCCAGCCAGCGGAAAGATCGTGCGTGCCAGGCGCTCCTGCGTGAGCGAATACAAAAAGTAGCTCTGGTCCTTCTTGGGGACTTCGCCGCGATGCAGCTGCCAGGTGCCGTCGGACGCCTGGCTTGTTTTGGCGTAGTGACCTGTGGCGATGTAGTCGCAGCCCATATCCAGCGCCGCATCCAGCAATGCGCCAAACTTAATGTGGCGGTTGCAGATGATGCATGGGTTGGGCGTCAGCCCCTCCTGATAGGCGGTCACGAAGCGCTCGATAACATTGCGGTCGAAGGTCTGCTGCAGGTTAAGTACATGGTGGGGTATCCCCAGGCGCTCGGCGACGGCCTTTGCATCGGCGATGTCGCGGTCGACCTTACTCGTGCTCGTGACGGGATCGGGCGCGGGGCAGGTGAGGCGCATGGTGGCGCCGACACATTCGTAACCCTGGCTTTTGAGCAGATACGCGGTCACGCTGGAATCGACGCCGCCACTCATGGCGACGAGCACGCGCTTGTTGTGCATGGGGAGGTTCTCCTTGGTGGCATGTGGCCAAAAAAGAAAAGCGGCGCGGGAGGCTGGTTCCGCGCCGCAGACATTGTAGCAAGTTCGGGCGTCCTGTGGGACGCCCTAATGAGATGGGCTCAGACTGCCGGGAGAGAGAGGAGACCGGCTCGTCCGTGGGCTCAACCTATGGGCGACAGGCTCTAGTCCTGGAACAGTGCCGTGGACAGGTAGCGCTCACCGGTATCGGCGAGCAGGGCCACGATGGTCTTGCCCTCGTTCTCGGGGCGCTTGGCCAGCTGCAGCGCGGCCCACACGGCGGCGCCGGACGAAATGCCCACGAGCACGCCCTCCTTGTGGCCCACGGCACGGCCGGTGGCAAAGGCGTCGTCGTTCTCGACGGGGATGATCTCGTCATAGACCTGGGTGTCGAGGACGTCGGGCACAAAGCCGGCGCCGATGCCCTGGATCTTGTGCGGGCCGGCCTGGCCCTTGGAGAGCACCGGGGAGGTGGCGGGCTCGACGGCGACGACCTTAATCTCGGGGTTCTGCTCCTTGAGGAACTCGCCCACGCCGGTCACGGTGCCGCCGGTTCCAACGCCGGCGACGAAGATGTCGACCTCGCCGTCGGTGTCATCCCAGATCTCGGGGCCGGTCGTGGCCTTGTGGATGGCGGGGTTGGCGGGGTTCACAAACTGGCCGGCGATAATGCTGTTGGGGGTCTCCTTCTGCAGCTCCTCGGCCTTGGCGATGGCGCCCTTCATGCCCTTGGAGCCGTCGGTGAGCACGAGCTGTGCGCCGTATGCCTGCATAAGCTTGCGGCGCTCGACGGACATGGTCTCGGGCATGGTGATGATCACCTTGTAGCCGCGGGCAGCCGCCACCGAGGCGATGCCGACGCCGGTGTTGCCGCTCGTGGGCTCGATGATGGTATAGTCGCCGCCGCGCACGAGCTTGCCGGCCTTCTCGGCCTCGTCGATCATGTTCTTGGCGACGCGGTCTTTGACGGATCCGGCGGGGTTGAAGTATTCCAGCTTGACGAGCACGCGGGCCTTGAGGTCCTCATCGGCCTCAAAGTGAGTGAGCTCCAGAAGCGGAGTGTGGCCGATAAGCTGATCGATGGACGTGTAAACATTGCTCATGGTGAACCTCCAAAATGTTCAAATGACTGGATACCGTGTGGTTTTACGGTGTGTATAGCAGCGAAACCCACAAACCTTATGGGTTGTTCGTTTTGCTGTTGGCAAGCATAGTAGACAGTAAAGCCTAGTAACGCAATAGGAAATAGAAGATTATTACGAGTCGATTAACCATCTTGACCGGAACGGGTATTTTCAAAACCACTTTTTCGGCTAGAATTTCTACGGACTAAATGACCGAAAGGCAGCACTATATATGTTGGTTTCTACTAAGGGCAGATATGCCCTGCGCGTTATGGTCGATCTGGCCGAGCACCAGGCGGCCGGTCGCATCCCGCTCAAAGAGATCGCGGCGCGACAGGGGATTTCCGAGAAATATCTCGAGAACATCTTGGCTACGCTCGTACGTGCCAACATGCTCTCGGGTATGCGTGGCAAGGGCGGCGGCTACGTGCTCACGCGCCCGCCCGAGCAGTACACGGTGGGCGAGATCTTGCGTCTGACCGAGGGCAGCCTAGCACCGGTCGCATGCCTGGACGGCGACTGCAAGGGCTGTTCGCGTTCGGACGAGTGCCCCACGCTCGACGTGTGGAAGAACCTGGACAAGCTCATCAACGACTACCTCGACGGTGTGACGCTCGATCAACTTGTCGCTCCCAACCATGGCTACGACTATGTCATCTAACCCACACCTGCATTTGGGGACGGGGTAGAAATGGTAGATTCTCTCGTCCTTTGAGACTTGACAAATAAGAAGGCCGCCCATTTTTTGCGATGGGCGGCCTTCGTTTTGGGTCGATATGACGGTTCGTATTGAACAGTTCTAGCCCTCGGCGATGCTGTCGAGAATGCTGCGCATGATGGATACCAGGATGCTGCCCATAAAGGCCGATCCAAAGCCGGCAATGGAGATACCCGCGCCCAGCAGATTGACCGACAGGTAGCTGGCCAGCTCGAGCATAAAGCTGTTGACTACGAGCTGAAAAATACCAAGCGTGATAATAGTGAGCGGCAGCGAGATGACCGTCAGGAACGGCTTGACGAGCGAGTCGACGATGTTGAGGAACAGTCCCACGAAGGCAAAGCAGACCCAAGCCTCGGCAAAGCCGAAGGGTTGGATACCGGGGACGAGGAACGTGGCGATCGCGATGGCGATCGAGGTGAAGAGCCAGTTAAGCATAAAGCGCATGGCGTGAATCCTTTCTTGCGCCGGGGTTGCTGGCGTCGCGTGAAGCGGCTTGCGGCGGCGACCTGGATGGTTGCGCGGGCGCGCCGCGGTGTTTGGGCGCCCATTGTCTCAAATATTCGTGGAGCTTACGTGCGCATATGGTTTCTAAACGGCGTTCGTCCTGAAAAACGCGCCGCTGGCAGAGAGTCTTGTCGCTTTAGTTTGGTGGTGTGCTACACTGCTACGGGCAAAAGCCACAGGCGTTGCCCTATTGCATAGAACGGGCGAACGATGCCCGATGTCAGTATCAACTTCGATGCCTTTTGGCGGGTTTGGCGGTGATCGATGAATATCGAGAACATGTTTGACAAGCCTGATGTCAAGCAGCTGGTCCACGCATTTAGCCTTTTGGACGACGAGAAGGATATCCAGGCGTTTTTGACCGATATCTGCACGCCGCGCGAGATTTGCGACCTTTCTCAGCGTTTGCAGGTTGCGCGCTATTTGGACGAGGGCGAGCCTTATGTTGAGGTTCAGGCCCGTACCGGCGCTTCGTCCACCACGGTGAGCCGCGTTTCAAAGGCGCTGAACGGCGAGTACGGTGGCTACCGCAAGATCCTCATTAAGTTGGAGGATGGCGAGTAGGCCGGCGACAAAAACGAATTGTGCAAAACCGCTCCTCCGGGGGCGGTTTTTATATGCCCGCAATCGGCTGGTTCGTTGGGGTCAGGTTGCTTTGTACCAAAAGATGGAGCTGTGGTGGCAATGTGTCCGCGTGGGCGGGTAGGATGGATGCATTGATTATTGCGAACAGTTTGAGCGGAGGACCATGCCTGTTCGAATCTATACCACCAATGCCGGCACGGATTTGAGCGATGCCGAGTCGGCGCTGCTTGCCGACCTTATTGCCCGCCACGGGCGTGCCGTGTTGCTGGCACCTACGTTTGCCGAGCTCGACCTGTGCCGTCATGATGCGGCGGAAGCCGGCGTTTCGCTGGGTATCGACTACAAGACGCCTACATCGTGGCTTCGCTCGCTTTGGGAGCTTTTGGGCGACGGGCGCGGTTTCGTCGACAACCTGCAGCGCCAGATGCTGTTCTCGGACATGGTCACGCGTCTCGACGATGCCGACCTGCAGCCGCTTTCGCGCAGCCAGGGCACAGTGCGCATGTTCGCGCGCATGGCCCGCGACGTGTTGCCGGGCGTTGCGGGGACGGGTGCCGAACGATGCCGTGGCGACAACTGCCAGCCTGAGCCAAAAAGCGATGCCGAGGCTCGTGTGTTCGAGCTTTTGCGCGCCTACGCGGGCGGTTTGGACCGTCGAGATATGGTTGAGCCCTGCGAGGCAGCTGACATTATGACCAGTGTCCTGGCCGATAGCCTGCCGGCGTGCACTCGCGCCGTATGCGTGCGCGGTATCACGTCGTTTACGCACGGTCTGCTCGAGCTGCTGTCTGCCGTGGCGAACAATGGGGGAGAGGTCGTCGTGCTGCTTGCCCGCGAACAGGCGGCGATGCGCGAGGAGCTTGCCGCGGCATTTGATGCCCGCGATGTGTTGTTTGAGATCGCGCCGCTAGGGGAGGGTGTCGGCGCGTCTGATGCCGCTTGCGGGACCGCCGCTCAGCCTGCCTTTATTGAGGTCGCTGGCCCCCATGCCCGTGCTCATGCTTATGCGGACGCAATTGATGATCTGGTAAAAACGTGCCGGGGTTCCGAGGTCGACGGCGCCTCTGCCGACCCCGTGCGCGTGCTTGCCGTTTCTGCCCGGGCACCCCAGCTGTTCGGTGAGCTCGCCTCTCGTCTGGCTGCTCGTCATATCGCTGCCGAGACAACTGAGTTCACGGCGTTTTCCCAGTCCATCGCGGGCAGGCAGTTTGCGGCGCTTGCCGGCCTGATCGAGCGCATGAAGGCCGCCGATGAGGGCATGGCGTCAAAGACCGAGTGGTGGCCCGCGCCGGAGCTTACCGACTGGATCTACAGTCCGCTTTCGGGCGCTGATGCCGTCAATGCCCGTACCTTCGATAAGAATATGCGTCTCTCGCGCAGCAAGACTATCGCGGGCGTTAAGAGCCTGCTGCAGAGCGTCCAGGGTCAGGTGAGGGGCGCGCGCAAGGCGGCGAGCGACGAGAACTGGTTTAAGAACGTGCCGTGTGTGGTTTCGGACGTGTTCCAGGCGCTGTGGCGTGACAAGCCCGTGACGGCGCTCAAGGCCATGCTTGCCGTTGCCGAGGCGTTGCCCGATCGCTCGCTGGGCAGCTTGGATGGCCAGGCCCGTCGCCAGGCGGAGGTGGCCCTGCTGCGCCACGTCATCGACATCCTTATGAATGGCGCCCGCGCGCTCGACGTGTCGCAGGCCGCGACCGTGCCCGTGCTCGATGGCATTCGCACCAGGGTGGACAAGCGTAGCACCGCCTACGATTACGAGACCCACGAGGTTGACCGTGCGCCACGTGCTCAGGTTCGTTTTGCTTCGCTTGCCGACGCGGCGGCTCTGCGCCCCGGCAGCTACGACGCCGTGCTGTTTGCCGATGTCGATCTGGACAGCTATCCGCTCTCGCACGAGGAGGGACCGCTGGCTACGCTGACGGCGAGCCTTGGTCGCGAGGGCGTGACGCTTGAACCCGCGGCCCTGCTGCGCGTGCGCTTTGGTCACGCGATGCAAGCGTCGCGTGGTCCGGTTACGCTCGCCCGTGTGACCCACGATCGCCAGGCGCGCGAGTGCTATCCGGCGGCCGTGTGGACCGAGTTGCGTGCGCATGCCGAGGCCGCTGACAACGCTAAGGCCGCTAGCGCTGACGAGGCCGCTGACGACGCTAAAGCCGCTGGCACCGACAAAGCGAAGTGCGTGGGTGAGGGCGATATCGTAAGGGACTTCGATCCCGCGGCAGGCGAAGGTCTCAAGCGCGAGCGCGTGACCTGTGAAGCCCCTCAGCATCTGAGCGCCGAGGCCGTGCCGTATTTGGTCCTGCGTCGTCGCGATGGCGAGGGCGAGGACGCGCCACTCGTGCCGCGCCTGACGTCCGCCTCGCAGATTGAGGCCTATTCCACCTGCCCGCTGTGCTGGTTCGTCTCGTATCGCGTCAAACCTCAGTCCATCGATGCGGGCTTTGGCAACATGGAGAAGGGCAACTTTGTCCATGACGTGCTGGAGCACTTGCATGCACGTCTTCCGCAGGAGGGCATGGAGCGCGTGACGCCCATGAATCTGCCGCGCGCGAAGGAGCTGCTGCACGAGGTCTTTGCCGAGACCCTGGCCGAGCACGCCGGCAAGCGCGGTACCGAGGGCCCGCTGGTGCCGCTCTCTCCAGTGGAGGAGCGCCAGGTGGCCGAGATCTTGCCGCAACTGGAGGGCGTGCTCGCCTACGAGTCCGAGGCGCTCGCGCCCTTCGCGCCGCGCTACCTGGAGTTTGCGTTCAACGAGCTCCAGGTCGAGTATGCCGGTTGGCCGCTCGGTGGGCGTATCGACCGCGTGGACGTGGATGCCGAGAACCGTGCCGTGGTGATCGACTACAAACATCGCTCGGGCGTTGAGGAGTATAAGCTTGCCGACCCCACGGTGTTCGACGAGAAGACGGGTGCGGTCCCCGCCGACGACCCGCGCTGGCTGCCGCCGCATACCCAGACGCTCATCTACGCCCAGGCCATGCGCCGGGCGCTGGATCTGAATACCCGTGCGGCGCTTTACTTTTCCACCAAGGGCGGCAAGCCCGCGCTGCGCGGTGCCGCGAGCGCCGAGCTGTTGGAGCAGGAGCGCGGCGACGGTCGCATTCCGGGCCTTAAGAAGGGCTTCCCGGGCGAGGGCGGCAACATGGACTTCGATGTGCTGCTCGATCGCGTGGAGACCGGCATTGCCGAGCGGCTGCGCGAACTCAAGGCGGGCGTCGTGACGGCGGTCGATCCGACATCGGCGCAAGCTGCGCACGCGCGCTGCTCGTATAACCACGAAGGAACGTTTGTAAGGAGGGACGTGTAGACCATGGATCTTTCGACTTTGATGCCGCAACAGCTGCAAGTCGTCAAAACGCTCGACCGCCCGCTATTTGTCTCGGCGGGTGCCGGCTCGGGCAAGACCTTTACCCTTACGCGCCGCATCGTCTACGCGCTCTCGCCCGAATCCGGTCCGTTTGTCGAGCATCTGGATCAGGTGCTCGCCATTACCTTTACCAAAGACGCCGCGGCCGAGATTCGCGACCGCGTGCGCCGCGCGCTCATCGAAGAGGGTATGGACGAAGAGGCCCTGACGGTCGACGACGCTTGGATCTCGACCATTCACGGCATGTGCTCGCGAATCCTGCGCGCGCACGCGTTGGAGTTGGGCATCGATCCCGAGTTCACGGTGCTTACCGATACCGATGAGCTTATGGATCAGGCTGTCGAGCATGTGCTGGGCCGCGCGACGGCGCCCGATGCCGCTCCCGAACTCGCGGCTTCGCTCAAAGCACTCTATGCCTGGTATCCCATGGCGGGTGAGGGCGGTCCCTTTGGCAGCGGCACCACCATCAAAGGTCTGGTGCGCAACCTATTGGAGCTATCGAGCCAGCTGCCGGGCGGCATGGACGACGTGTGCGTGGTTCGTGGCTGTGCCGATACCTCGGCCCTGGCAGACGCCTATCGCGCGGCGCTCGGCGCGAGCAAGGCGGCGACCGAAAAGGCGCAGGTGGCGCTCGAGGCCATCGACGCGTTCGAGGCGAGCGGCAAGACCATGGCGGATGTGGCGCGGCTTATGATGGCGTGCAGTATGCCGCGCGCGAGTAAGATGTTCCCAAAGGAGAATGTCGAGCTGCTTAAGGCAGAGGCTGCCGACACGTTCGTCAATATTGTGCTGGCTTGCGGTGACCCGGCACTTGATGCGCTGACGGGGCTTGCCCGTGCCGTAGAGGCGGAATACCGTGCGCTCAAGGCTGACCAGTCCGCACTCGACAATAACGATCTGTTGCGCATGGCATACGAGGCGCTGCGCGATTGTCCCGCCATCCGAGCCGCCTACGAGGGCCGCTTTAAGATGGTCATGATCGACGAGTTCCAAGATACCGACCAGATGCAGGTCGATCTGATTCGCTATCTGACGGGCGCGGGGGAGCGCGCGCTGTGCACCGTGGGCGATGCGCAGCAGTCGATCTACCGCTTCCGTGGCGCCGAGGTCGAGGTGTTCCGTCGCCAGGAACGCAAGGTGGGCTCCTCTGCTGCGCCCGAGACGACTGCCGTCTCCGATGCCCCCGCCGGCGAGCTCGTCAAACTCGTGCGTAACTTCCGCAGCCACGACGAGGTGCTGCGCTATGTGGCGCGCGTCTTTGACGGCGATACCGGCGGTTTGATGCAGGGGTTTTTGGATCTTGAGCCGAGTGACGATCGCGAGGACAAGCTCAAGGCGAAGGCTTCGCGCCGCCAGGCGGTCTTCGTTGCCGGTGGCAGCATGCAGGAGCGAACGCAGGCGAAAGCTCGTGCGATTGCGGAGCGGTTCCAAGCGCTCGTCAAAGCGGGGCAGCCTCAGGGCAGCATGGTCCTGCTGCTGGGCCGCATGACCAACGCCGATGTCTATGCGCAGGCCTTCCGCGACCAAGGGCTCGACTGCGTGATCGCAGGCGGCTCGGTCTTTGCCCAGGCAGCCGAGGTGCAGACGGTGCGTGCCCTGGTGTGCGCACTTGCCAATCCGGCCGATACGGCGCAGGGTCTTATGCCACTGTTGGCCTCGCCGATGTTTGCACTCGGCGCCCAGGAGTTCCTGGCGCTGGCGACCAAGCTCGACGAGCAGACGGGCGAGACGTCGCGTCGCAACATCGATGCGGGCATCATGAGCGATTCCGATGTGCCGGGCTTGCAAAACCTGCCGCTCGTGACGCGTGCCCGCGAGGTGCTGCGCTACGCGCTTCGTCGCGTGGGGCGTGATTCGTTCGCTGCCATCGCGCGCGACGTGGTCAATGCCTCCGGCTGGTTCGTGCGTCTGGCGCAGCGCGGCCCCGAGGGGAAGGCCATTGCCGCCAACGTGCTCAAGGCGCTCGACGCCGTGGCCGAGGCAGAGACCGAGCTCGGCAATTCTCCGCGTTCCATCGCGCTGGCCTTCGACCGCTTCTTGGCGGGCAAGGAGGCCCCGGGTGCCCTCAACGAGGAGGGTGACGGCGCGGTACGCATCATGACCGTGCATGCGTCCAAGGGCCTGGAATATCCGGTCGTGGCGGTTGCCGAGTGTTTTGGCGTGCGCAAATCGTCCGGTGCGGCGCAGATGGGCCGCGTCGACGGTGGGGCGCAAGTCGTGGCGCTGCCGGCGCGCTTCGATGGCGTTAAGCTTGCCGATGGGACCTTCGTGAAGGGCGATGACGTCAAAAAGCAGTTTGAACACGCGTTTAAGGGCAAGGGCACGTCGCTGTGGTTGCCGCCAGAGCTTATGGAGGACGTATGCGCGACGGGCTCTCCCGCCGAGGCATTTGCCCGCCTGCGCAACGACGACCTGCAGCTTTCGCTCGAGGAGCGGGCTCGTCTGCTCTATGTCGCCATGACGCGAGCGCGTGAGCTGGTCATTTTGGCGATGGACGCCGGCGTGAGCCGCGGCAAGGTGACGGCGCCGACCTTCGATGTCGAGACGGATCTGACCTACGACGTGCTGCGCCGCATTCTGCCGACGGATGCTCTGGGTATGCCGCAGCTCGATAGCGACCGTTTGGTGTTCGACAACTCCAAGCCGGGCGACTACGAGCTCATCTCGCTGGCGGACTTTACGTTTGGCGAGCAGGCGTTTGAGGCCAACGCTTCGCTGGATGTCGAGGGCAGGCTTGTTCGTGGCGATGCCGATGCCGCCGATAATGCTGCGCGCTCAACCGTCCCCGGTCCTGCCGACCCCGAGCCCGATTCGTTTGAGCTTGTGTATCCCCAGGCAGTGGGCGTGCGCATGGGCATCTGTCCGTATCCGATGCGTGATTCGTATAGCTACTCGTCAATCGCCGCGGCGCTCCATGCCGAGACGGAAGATCGTGCCGCCGAGGCACACGTGCCCATGGACGAGGCCGGCGATGATGCGGAGTCGGATGGCTCGGAGATGACGGATGCAGACGTGGCCGCCGTTGAGCCCGCCGGCAACCCCATGGCGCTGGGCTCGGCGTTCCATGCCGCCTGCCAGTGGCTGATCGAGATGGGTGCCGATGCGCTGCCCGCTGAGCGTGCCGATGCGCTGGCGCGCCTGTGGTGCCTGACGCCGGAGCAGCGTGAACGCTTCGACGTTGCCCTGGACCGCTGGCTCAAGTCGGCTGTTCGTGCCGACTTGCTCGCGTGGCCGTGCGTTCGCGCCGAGGTGCCGTTCTTTTCACTGGGCTGCGAGGACGAGGACATCGCTCGCTACGGTGCTTATGCCGAGGGTGCCATCGACGCTTTGGCGACGAACCCGGCGGATTCGTCATGCGCGCTGGTCATCGACTACAAGACGGGCGGCGCGCCGGACGAGACGCCGGAACAGCTGCAGGAGAAGCACGCCCTGCAGGCGCGCGTCTACGCTGATGTTCTGCACAAGGCGGGCTTTGAGGCCGTGACCGTCAAGTTCGTTCGCGTGGAGCAGGCGAATCCAACCATCTTCGTCGAACCCGCCGAACCTCAAGTAGTCACCTACAACCTCTAGCCACCTCAGGCTTTACGGTGCTATTTGGTTAGTTTTGCGGCTGTAAAGCCCTCAATCGTCCAAATAGCACCGCAACGCATGGGAGAGCCTGGGGCGGTACAATGACTCGAACGGTTCAAACGAATAAGGAGCCATCATGCAGCTCACCAAAACGCTTAAGGTGACACCGGAGGAGCTTTTTGACGCTCTGGCGGGGTCCATCATGCAGGATATCGAGAACGCCACGGGCAAGCGTCCCAGCCGCAACAAGCTCAACGGCTATAAGTACGAGAAGCGTGCCCAGTCTGCAAAAGGCAAGGCCAAGGGCACGGCGATCAAGGTTAAGATCAAGCACTTTGACTACCCGTGCCTCTATGAGGTCCGTTTTCAGTATGCGGCGGGCATTAATACCATGCGCTATGAGGCTGCACCTGCTGGCGATGGTGCCTGCGAGCTCACCTATACCGAGGATTTTCAGGGCGTGGGTGGCAACACGTCTGGCACGCGCGGCAAGCTCGGCCTCTTCTTCTATGAGCGCAAGCTCAAGAGCCACGCCAACCAGACGATTGATCAAATCGTCAAATACATCGAGGGTGAGCGCCGCGTAAAGGCTAATCCCGCCTTCGCCGATGATACTGCCGAAAACGCTTCGGATGTATTCCATTGATACCCTGTGCAAAAGCTTTACCGCTCTTCACATCAACTGTGAACACTTCAGGCTTCGAATCAGTAGCGAGCGGCCCGACAAAAATAGTTGTTGGTAGTGCCAAATGAATAAGAATGCCATTACGCAACTGCACGTCTATTCCGCTTTTTTCGTTCTCACGGGATTTGTTTTAAATCGGGGAGTGTTTCTACTTTTCCTTGCGGAGAAAGGAATGTCTGTTACGGAAATCGCGCTTTATCAAGCCCTGTTCAACATAGCAACGGTCGTCCTCGAGCTGCCAACAGGGCTGATAGGCGATTTCTTTGGAAAGAAGTTTTCGATTCAAGTGGGCGTGCTGCTGCTTTTCTTCCATACCGCCGGCATGCTGTTGCTCTCAGGCCCCTTTCTTGTCGTGCTTTCCCTTGTTGAGGCACTCGCCTACTCCCTTCAATCGGGATCCGAACAAGCACTTTTATATGAAATTGCCCGAAATGCCGGTCAAGGAGAGCGCTTCCTCACCATCAACGCTCGGCTGCTTGCCGCGCAATCAATCGCTACGGGAATGGCAATTGTACTCGGATCTTTCATTGCCCAAGTATCTTGGAGTGCCCTCTACGTATGTGTCTCCGTTTTCTATCTCCTGCAGCTTTTCCTTCTGTATCCCATTGAGAGGACGGAAACGACCCGTTCTGAAAGATCAGAAAAGGGGAGGTTTGACGCAGGCAAGATGTTCAGGCGCGAGACCTGGCGCGTTGGAGAATCCGCTTTTGCGGTATTGCTTCTCCTCATCGGCACAAGCATGCTCGACGGATTCTACGGGAGTTATTACAACTTGAATCAGTTGGTATTCGACGCATTTGATGCTCCCGTCTCCATAATAGGAATCTTTTTCGGTGCATCCTATGCAGTAAATGCGACGGCCTACATTGCAGCAGATTTCTTCTCATCGCGTTTCGGGAAAAGAAATACCATGCGCGGCTCGATGCTAATTGAGGCTGGCCTTTTCATGATTCTTCCGTGGTTCGCTTCAAATCCGCTGTGTTTGTTTGGCCTTAGCATGGTGCTTTGTTTTCTCCCAGAAGTGGTGTACATCACTTCGGAAAACTTAATCCAAGACGGGATAGCGGACGATCTCCGTGCGACTATCCTTTCCGCTGCGTCTCTGGTAAGGGCCCTCTTTTCCGCATTGTTTTTCTCCGTATTTGGACATGTGTTGGGGTTATACCCCATTCAGATGGCGCTCGGTATTATTGGCGCAATCGCGATAGCAATTACCGCCGTTGTTTCATTAAAAATGGTAGGAATGCAGCTCTCCAAGAATTGATATATCGATTGACGAGCTATCCGAAGCGTCGAGCCTTCTTGATGGACATGACTATTCGTCACAAGTCATTCCGCGCATCGCCTGGGTTCCAGTAATACTCGATATATCTGGATGCCCTCATTCCCCTTTTTGAAGGCCCCAAAAAGACTACCCGTGTTGGTTTGGCTAGGTTCGGGTGCTGTCCGTGCCGTGCGGTAAAATCGTTCAGTCAGAACACGAACCCGCATCGGAGCTCATCACATGGCATTCGTCCATCTGCACAATCACACTGTCTTTTCCATGCTCGACGGCGCAACCCGTATCCAGGATATGGTCAACCGCGCCGTAGAGCTGGGCATGCCCGCCGTGGCCATTACCGACCACGGCTACATGTATGGCGTGCCCGACCTGGCGCTGGCCTGCGACGCCGTCAATCACAACACGCCCGAGTACAAAACCTGGAGCCACGACAAGGCCTTCTTGGAAAAGGACCGCCGCGACGAGCTGGTGGAGCCCGACCCCGAGGCAAACCCGCGCGAGCATGCCCAGTACGTCAAAGACATGGCCATGTGGGACGAGAAGGGCAACATCGACGAGCTCAAACCGCCCCTGGTCATCAAGCCCATCTTTGGCTGCGAGGTCTACTTTACGCCGGACGAGACCCTTGCCCGCGACCACAAGCCCGAGCTCTACCATATGATCCTCCTGGCCAAAGACCAGGAAGGCTACGTCAACCTGATGCAAACGGTCTCCGAGGCCGCCGTGCAGGGCTTTTACTACAAGCCGCGCGTGACGCTCGACAACCTGCGCCGCCATGCCAAGGGCATGATCTGCACGAGCGCCTGTATCGCGGGCATCATCCCCAAATACATCGACCGCGGCGACATGGAAGGCGCCATCAAGTGGGCCGAGACCTTCCGCGACACCTTCGACCCCGGCGACTTTTACATCGAGATCCAGGAACACGGCATCACCACCGACAACGGCCTGACCGACGAGCAGATGGACCGCACGCTCATCGATATCGCCAAGCAGGTGGGCGTCAAGGTCATCGCCACCAACGACTTCCACTACCTGCGCCGCGAGGACGCGCCCGTGCAGGATGTCATCATGTGTATTGGCATGAACGCCAAGGTCGATGACCCCAACCGCATGCGCATGACCGGCTCGGAGTTTTACATGAAGACCGAGGAGGAGATGCGGGCGATGTTCCCGTATTGCCTCGAGGCCTGCGACAACACGCTCGAGATTGCCGACAAGTGCTACGTCGAGCTCGACTGGGACTCCATCATCCTGCCGCGCTTCCCGCTGCTCGATCCCGGCGAGACGCACGAGAGCCAGTTCCGCCGCGAGTGCGAGAAGGGCCTGCGCCAGCACTATGGTGACGACTGGGCCACGCGCGAGATCGGTGGCGTCAACATCAAAGAGCGCTTTGAGTACGAATACAAGGTCATTTGCGACAAGGGCTTTGCCGCCTACTTCCTCATCGTTGCCGAGTACGTGCAATGGGCCAAGGACAACGGCATCGGCGTCGGCCCCGGCCGTGGCTCGGCCGCCGGCGCTATCGTCGCCTACGCCATGAACATCACCGCGTTCGACCCGCTCGAGAACGGCCTGATGTTCGAGAGGTTCCTGTCCCCGCAGCGTACCGAGATGCCCGATATCGATATGGACTTCGACGATGAGCGGCGCCTCGAGGTCGTGGAGCACGTTCGCCAGCTCTACGGCCCCGAGAAGGTCACCCACGTTATCACCTACTCGACCATCAAGGCCAAGCAGGCCATCAACGATGCCGCGCGCGTTCTGGACTACCCGGTCTACATGGGCCAGCGCCTGTCCAAGATGGTCTCGAGCGACCCCAAGGTCAAGCTCAAGCAGGTACTCGAAAAACAACCCGGCAAAGAGGATCTGTTTAACCCCGACTTTGCCGAGGCCTATAAAAAGGACGACGACGCCCGCCGCATCATCGACACGGCGCTCTCGATTGAGGGCCTCACCCGTGGCGAGGGCGTGCACGCGTGCGCCGTTCTGATCTGCCGCGACCCCGTCAACGAGCATGTGCCCACCAAGCTCGATACCAAGGGCGGCGTTGAGATTACCCAGTACGAGGGCCATACCGTTGCCGACATGGGCCTGCTCAAGATGGACTTCCTGGGCCTGCGCACGCTGACGGTTATTTCTAAGGCCAAGGCCAACATCAAAAAGAACTTCGGCATCGACATCAAAGAGGAAGAGATTCCCTTTGACGATCCCGAAATCTTTAAGCTCATGGGCTCCGGTCACACCGCCGGCGTCTTCCAGGTCGAGTCCGCCGGCATGACGGCCACGATCAAGAACATGAAGCCCACCGAGTACAAGCACGTCGTGGCATTGATCGCTCTATACCGCCCGGGCCCGCTGGGCGCCGGCATGGTCTCGTCCTACATCAACCGTATGAACGGCAAGGAGCCGGCCGTCTCCTACGACGATCGCCTGGACGACATCCTGGGTGAAACCTACGGCACCATGGTCTACCAGGAGCAGGTTATGCTCATCTCCGTCGAGATGTGCGGCTTCTCCAAGGGCGAATCGGACTCGCGTATCCGTAAGCCCGTGGCTAAGAAAAAGATCAAGCTGCTCACCTCGACGGTGCTCCACTGGGAGGATGGCTCGGACGAGACCACCTACGACCACTGGATGAACGGCGCTATCAAGAACAACTACACGCGCGAGGTCGCCCAGAAGATTTGGGACGATGTTCTCGAGTTCGCGTCCTACGCCTTTAACAAGTCGCACTCCGCCGGCTACGCCATCCTGGTTATGCAGACGGCGTGGCTCAAGGCGCATTATCCGCACGAGTACATGGCGGCCGTTCTGACGTCCTACACGGGCAAGACCGACAAGATCGTTCACTACGTCTCGGCGTGCCGTCACGACGGCATCCCCGTGCTGTCGCCAGATGTCAACGAGTCCGGTACCGAGTTCACGGCTACCAGGGAGGGCGTGCGCTTTGGTCTGGCCGGCATCCGCGGCGTGGGCACCGGCGTGGCGCAGGCGATTATCGCCGAGCGCGAGGCGGGCGGCCCGTTTAAGACGCTGCACGACTTTGTCGAGCGCGTGGACTCGAGCCAGGCCAACCGTCGCGTGATCGAATCGCTCATCAAGGCAGGCGCCTTCGACTCAACGGGGTATCCGCGTCGCCAGATGATGCACTTTGTGGATAAGAACAACCCCGAGAACATCATCGATGCCGCGGTGAAGCGCCAGAAGGATCGCGCGAGCGGCCAGACGTCGTTCTTCGATATGTTTGGCGACGTTGAGGGCTCGGGCTTTGAGGTGAGCGTGCCCGATCCGGATGGCCAGGAGTGGGACCGCCACCTTAAGCTGAGCCAGGAGAAGGAGGTTCTGGGCATCTATGTCTCGGACCACCCGCTGCGCCCGTTTGAGTATGCATTAGCCAAGGCACGCGACTTCTCGTTCTCGCAGATCGACACCGGCTACGAGGTGCAAAACCCCACGGGCGGTACCATCAACCAGGAGATTCCCGAGGGCAAGGCGCTGTGGTGGGCCGGCATGGTCTCGAGCGTGTCCAAGCGCGTGACCAAAAACGGCGACCCCATGGGCATTGTGCAGCTCGAGGACATGGAAGGCGAGGCCACGGTCGTGGTGTTCCCCAAGACCTACAAGGAGGCCGAGGGGTACCTGTACGGCGAGGTCGATCCCGAGACCGGCGCGCAGCTGTCCGATGCGTTTGTGCGCATTAAGGGCAAGCTCGAGCGCTCGGACCGCGGCGACCAGATCATCGCGCAGGAGATCGTGCCGCTTGAGCTCAACGAGGAGAACAACAAGCCCAAGGTGTTTGAGGTCATGGTGCCCAACAGCCGCTTTAGCCAGGGCAATATGGCGCGTCTTGCCACGGTGCTTACCGCCAACCCGGGCGGCGACCGCGTGGAGATCTTTATCGAGCAGGTGGACGGGCGCGTACTGCGTGCCGAGGTGCCGGCCAAGGTCAACGCACGCTCGATTCCGCTGTTGGCAGAGGCAAAGGCCATCGTGGGTAACCAAGGCCGTGTGACGGTGATCTAAGATGATTTTTCTGGGACGGGGATTAAAAAAACATTTTGGGTGACGTGTGGCGGTAGACCGGTCTTTCTGGGACGGGAATGATTTTTTCATCCCCGTCCCAGAAAAATCATTTAGCGTGCGAGATTGGAGGAAGTGATGGCGCAGGGGACGTTTGTGCAGGCGCTTCGCAAAGAGGCGGCGCTGAGCGGCACCTTTATGAAGGGACGTTCGCTCATGCTCAACGGTGCCGTGCTGTCGATTGAGGACAGCGGCTCGCGCTTCTCCAAAAACGTGACGGTTGAGGGCTCGGTGCGCGGCTCGCGCGGCGACCTGTACAAGACGCACGTGGCGCTCGACATGGACGAGCACGAGGTGATCGACTACGACTGCGATTGCCCCGCTGCCTATTGTTACCCTGGCATGTGCAAGCACGCCATCGCCACAGCGCTGGCGTACCTGGACGCCAGCGGCATTGAGCCTGTTGAGGGGCTGCGCACGCCGGTTCGCACGTTTACGGCGCAGCCGAAACAGCCCGCGCGCACCGCGCCTAAAGCGCCGGCCGTCAACCCCAACTATCCCTTCCCGGCGCCCGTTCCCACGAGCCCGAGCCTTGTGGCGGCGCTTTCCGATCTTTCGGACGCGCGCATGGATGAGCTGGCGAGCATGCGCCGCAAGCTTGCCGGTGCCGTTGATCCCGACGCCCCCAAAGCGGCGTTGGAGCCCTCGTTGGTGCCGTACTACAATCCGCTGTTCGCCGACCGCTTTAGCTGGGCGCTCGAGTTTCGCATTCGCTGCGGTTCGGTGTCCTACGTGGTCAAGGATATCGACGGCATGGCCGACGCCTATGTTCGAGGCGGCACCTTCTCGTACGGCAAGAAGCTCACGTTTGTCCATACGCCCGAAGCCTTCGACGAGGTTTCGGTGCGCCTGCTCGACCTTGTTGTGGCAACGGTTGCGTATCTGAGCGACATCACAAGCTCGCGTTCGGCGTCGTACGACTTTGCCCGCAGCGGTTTTGTTGCCGAGCGTCAGTTGCCGCTGTCCGAGCATAGCATCGTATATGTG
>JAGZWV010000143.1 GCA_018378775.1 Collinsella sp.
AATGGACTGCAGACCAGCGATGTAGATGATCATCATGTAGCCGACCTGCTGCCACAGGGTCAGGATGATAAGGCCCCAGAAGCCAGCAGCAGAGTTAAGGGCAATGAGCTGGGCGCCCACGTTGGAGAGTAGGCAGTTGATCAGAATCTGCCAGATGTAGCCCAGCACGATGCCGCCGATCAGATTAGGCATAAAGAAGATCGTACGGAAGATATTGGTGCCCTTGAGCGCTTTGCGGGTGAGCGCCTGCGCAATGGCGAGGGCGATCACGTTGATGAGCACCGTCGACAGGAAGGCAAACGCCACGGTAAAGAAGAACGACGTGGCAAACTGCGGATCGGACAGTGCGCGCACGTAGTTCTCGATACCGACAAAGTGCGTATTGTTGATGGTAATAAACTGGCAGAACGAGAGATAGAAGCCCTGGATAAAGGGGATCACGAACCCGATCATAAACGCCAGGCACGTGGGCAGCATAAAGAGCGGCCACCAGCGCTTGAGTGCTTTGCCCATAGAAGGGTCCTTTCAATATGCAGGGGGCGGGCAAACCAACGTCTGCCCGCCCCCTGTCGCTAATCAGATAGCTTGGGCAGCAACTACTTACTCGGAAGCAGCCTTCTCGGTCTTCCAGCCATCGACGAAGGCGTTCTTGACGCCGTCCCACTTGCTGTTGTCGGCAGCATAGGCGATCAGAGCCTGCTTGAGGTTCTTCTTCCACTCCTCAGAGGGGATGTAGACGAAGTCCCAAGCGACGGTCTTCTTGCCGTCCTTGGCCATGGCGACGGCCTGCTGCGAGAAGACATTGGTGGTTTCCTTGGCGCTCTTGAACGGGGCAGTCAGACCCATCTTGTCAGCGATGATGCTGGTGGCGGTGTCAGAAGTGACGCACCAATACATGAAGTCCTCGGTGGCCTTCTGGGCATCCTCGGAAGCCTGGGAGCTGACGCACCAGTAGTTCTCGCCGCCGGAGCACAGGCCCTGGTTCTCCTCGCCGTCGACACCGATGTAGATGGGCATCATGCCAATCTGATCGTCGGTCATGCCGGCCTTGGTGAGGTCAGCGTAGGCCCAGGAGCCGTTCTGATAGAAGACGGCCTTGCCGGTTGCGAACTCGTTGGTGGCGTCGTCGCCGGTCTTGGAGGCAAGCTGCGAAGGATCGCAGGTGGAGTCGGTGATGTACAGGTCGAAAATCTGCTTGAAGTTGTCGAGATACTCGCCCTTGATCTCGTCGTCCTCCTGGTTGTGCTCCTTCTCGAACTCGTAGTAGAGCGGGAGGTTGGCGAGGTGGGTGGTGTAGCGCCAGCTGGAGGAGTCATCCATGCCAGCAGAAGTGAAGGCACCCTCAATGCCAAGCTCGTCCTTGCGGGCCTGGATGTCGTCGGCACAAGCCTTCAGCTTGTCGAAGGAGTTGATGTCCTCGGCCTTGTAGCCAGCCTTCTCGAGCAGCTGCTTGTTGTAGATGATGCCGTAGCTCTCCTGGACCCAGTCGATACCCAGATCCTTGCCATCGGACTGCAGAGCCAGGGAGTCGTCAATGAGCTCACCGCGGAGCTTGGTATCGGACAGGTCGGCGCAGTAATCCTTCCAGTTCTTAAGGCCGGTGGGGCCGTTGACCTGGAACAGGGTCGGAGCGGAGCTCTTGGACATCTCGGACTTGAGCTTCTCCTCGTAGGTGTTGGAGGCAGCGGTCACGATCTTGACCTCGACGCCCTTCTCCTTCTTATAGGCCTTGGCGATCTCCTTCCACTCCTTGTCGACCTCGGGCTTGAATTGGAGGAAGTAG
>JAGZWV010000144.1 GCA_018378775.1 Collinsella sp.
CTACTTCCTCCAATTCAAGCCCGAGGTCGACAAGGAGTGGAAGGAGATCGCCAAGGCCTATAAGAAGGAGAAGGGCGTCGAGGTCAAGATCGTGACCGCCGCTTCCAACACCTACGAGGAGAAGCTTAAGTCCGAGATGTCCAAGAGCTCCGCTCCGACCCTGTTCCAGGTCAACGGCCCCACCGGTCTTAAGAACTGGAAGGATTACTGCGCCGACCTGTCTGATACCAAGCTCCGCGGTGAGCTCATTGATGACTCCCTGGCTCTGCAGTCCGACGGCAAGGATGTGTGCATCGACTGGGTTCAGGAGAGCTTCGGAATTATTTACAACAAGCAGCTGCTCGAGAAGGCTGGCTACAAGGCCGAGGACATCAACTCCTTCGACAAGCTGAAGGCTTGTGCCGATGACATCCAGGCCCGCAAGGACGAGCTTGGTGTCGAGGGTGCCTTCACTTCCGCCGGCATGGACGACTCCTCCAGCTGGCGCTACACCACCCACCTTGCCAACATGCCGCTCTACTACGAGTTTGAGAAGGAGCACAACCAGGAGGACGACGAGATCAAGGGCGAGTATCTCGACAACTACAAGCAGATCTTCGACCTGTACATCACCGACTCCACCTGCGATCCTTCGCAGCTTGCTTCCAAGACCGGCGACGACGCCACCAACGAGTTCGCAACCGGCAAGGCCGTCTTCTACCAGAACGGCTCTTGGGCCTACTCTGACCTCGTCAAGGCCGGCATGACCGACGATCAGATTGGCATGATGCCGATCTACATCGGTGTTGACGGCGAGGAGAACCAGGGCCTGTGCTCCGGCGGCGAGAACTACTGGTGCGTCAGTTCCCAGGCTTCCGAGGATGCCCAGAAGGCCACCGAGGACTTCATGTATTGGTGCGTCACCGCTGACACCCCGACCAGCATCATCGCCGACAAGATGGGTCTGACCGCTCCGTTCAAGAGCGCCAAGGAGACCACCAACGTCTTCTCGCAGCAGGCCGTTGCCATGGCCAAGGACGGCAAGAAGACCGTCGCTTGGGACTTCGTCTACATTCCCTCCGAGGAGTGGAAGAAGAACCTCAAGCAGGCTCTGATTGCCTACGCTGCCGATAACAGCAAGTGGGACGGCGTCAAGAACGCCTTCGTCGATGGCTGGAAGACCGAGAAGGCCGCTTCCGAGTAAGCAGTTGCTGCCCAAGCTATCTGATTAGCGACAGGGGGCGGGCAGACGTTGGTTTGCCCGCCCCCTGCATATTGAAAGGACCCTTTTATGGGCAAAGCACTCAAGCGCTGGTGGCCGCTCTTTATGCTGCCCACGTGCCTGGCGTTTATGATCGGGTTCGTGATCCCTTTTATCCAGGGCTTCTATCTCTCGTTCTGCCAGTTTATTATCATTAGTAACGCGCACTTTGTCGGTATCGAGAACTACGTGCGCGCGCTGTCCGATCCGCAGTTCTCCACGTCGTTCTTCTTTACCGTGGCGTTTGCCTTCCTGTCGACGGTGCTCATCAACGTGATCGCCCTGGCCATTGCGCAGGCGCTCACCCGCAAGGCGCTCAAAGGCACCAACATCTTCCGTACGATCTTCTTTATGCCTAACCTGATCGGCGGCATCGTGCTGGGCTACATTTGGCAGATTCTGATCAACTGCCTGCTCTCCAACGTGGGCGCCCAGCTCATCGCTCTTAACTCTGCTGCTGGCTTCTGGGGCCTTATCATCCTGACCCTGTGGCAGCAGGTCGGCTACATGATGATCATCTACATCGCTGGTCTGCAGTCCATTTTCGACCAGAACCTCGCCCTTACCGGCGGCGCCCCCGCGCACTCCACCGAGATGCTCGCCCTGAACATCTACAACACGTTCTATTCGCGTGCCGGTATCGCATGGCAGGGCATCGGTCAGGCCAAGGCGGTTATCTTCTGCATCCTGGTCGTAGCCATCTCCATGATTCAGCTTAAGGCCACGAGGTCCAAGGAGGTGCAGCAGTAATGAAACGCGATAAGGTTATCAACCGCGCGCTCTCGATTTTCTTTACGATTCTGTCGCTCGCGTGGATCTACCCCGTGTTCATGATTGCGCTCAATTCCTTTAAGAAAGCGACCGCAATCAGCACCACCACGGCGTTCGATCTGCTCACGCCCGAGACGTTCAACGGCCTCGCAAACTACGTGCACGCTCTGAACGAGCAGGGCTTTGCTTCGGCATTTATGTACTCGCTCATCATCACGGTCACGTCGGTCGTGCTGATTCTGGTGTGCTGCTCCATGTGTGCTTGGTACGTGGTGCGCGTCAACAGCAAGATCTCGAACTTCTTCTATTACCTGTTCGTCTTCTCGATGGTCGTGCCCTTCCAGATGCTCATGTTCACGCTGTCCAATTTGGCGGACCGCATCGGCTTCAACACGCCGTTCAACATCTGCTTTATCTACCTCGGCTTTGGCGCGGGCCTGGCGGTCTTTATGTTCGCCGGCTTTGTAAAGAACATCCCGCTCGAGATCGAGGAGGCGGCCATGATCGACGGCTGCAACCCGGTCCAGGTGTTCTTTAAGATCGTCCTTCCCATCATGAAGCCCACCTATCTTTCGGTCGGCATCCTCGAGACCATGTGGGTCTGGAACGACTATCTGCTGCCCTACCTTACGCTCGACTCCACCAAGTACAAGACCATTCCTATCTTGATCCAGTACTTCCGCGGCGGCTACGGCCACGTCGAGCTCGGCCCCATGATGGCCTGCATCATGATGGTCGTTATCCCCATCGTTATCATGTACATCCTCTGTCAGAAGTACATCATCGACGGCGTGGTGGCAGGTGCCGTCAAGGGCTAATGCCGTAACTGTTTTGCAAGTTTCTGCGGAGCCCCTCAGCGCGGCGCCGCATATCGAAAGGTAGAGACATGGCCGAGATCGTTCTCAAACATGTTCAGAAGGTGTATCCCAACAACGAGTCAAAAAAGAAAGGCTTCTTTGGCAAAAAGAAGAAGACCGAGGAGAAGAAGCACAACCTCAAGGTTACCGAGGACGGTGTGCTCGCTGTAGAGGACTTCAACCTCACCGTTCACGACCAGGAGTTC
>JAGZWV010000033.1 GCA_018378775.1 Collinsella sp.
GCGTCGTTGATGTCGAGCGGCTCGAGCTCGCCCAGGCCCGCCGCGGCGGCCCCGGCATTGATGCGCGCCCGCAGCTCGTCGCTCGGCACGGTGTCGCTCGTGTCCCACAGCTCGGGATTGAGCGCGGGCGCATGCGGGTCCACAGCGCAATGTGAGCTCGTGTGTTCGTCGCCGATGGGCATATATTCGATAAAGCGCAGGTGGATAGGGCGGTCGACGGTCAGGCGCGCAAGGGCCGCCACATCCTGGTTGAGCCGGCGCACCACAACGCAGTTGACCTTAACGGGCTCAAAGCCCCAGGCCAGTGCCGCGTCGATGCCAACCATGGTCTGCTCGAGCCGGCCCAGGCGCGTGATCTTTCCAAAGAGCGTAGGGTCGAGCGTGTCGAGCGAGATATTGACGCGGTTAAGCCCGGCATCTTTGAGCTGCGGCGCCAGCTTGGGCAGCAGGGCACCGTTGGTGGTGAGCGAGATGTCCTCGATCTGCGGAATCGCGCGGATGTCGCGAATGAGCGGGATGATACGGCGACTGACCAGCGGCTCGCCGCCCGTCAGGCGTACGCGGCGAATGCCCTCCCCCGCTACCAAGCGCACAAAGCGGGCGATTTCCTCGGCGCTGAGCAGCTCGTCGTGTGCACGGGGCGCCACGCCATCGGCCGGCATGCAGTAAATGCAGCGGAAATTGCACTTGTCGGTAACGGCAATGCGCAGGTAGTTGATATCGCGGCCAAAGCCGTCATGTTGCACGTGCCCGTCCACGCAACCCTCCCCTCACGCGGCGTTTTATTCTTCGGAAAACATAATACCCCACGAGAGAATCATGCCGACACCCGTACGACAGGACGGGTCGCTTCGAGCAAAACGGACTTCCCAAGCCCATCCTCAGCATACAAACCATCACAACATTCGATGCTTTTCCCGTTTTTGGCAATAAACGTCGAATGATGTGATGGTTAGCCTGCCCACGGCACCCCGTAGAAGGACCAAAGCGTCCCTAAAGGCCGCCGTCCCAGTGCCGAATCACGAATTCTCGCAGGTCGTTTTGACGTTTCTGGAACGCTTCGCTTCGGTCGCACTTAAGACCCATAGCGAGCGCGATGGCATTCATCGCCCGGTGCAATTGCAGCTGATGGGCAAACTGAGTCCCGGTGAGGACGATCATCCTAAAGCCCAGCGCGCTCAGCACGGTCATACGCTCCGCATCCGACGCGCTGCGCTGTTTATCAAGATGGTCCAAGCCGTTGTATTCAATCCCTGTACCGCTTGCAGGCGCATATACATCGATCTCGAAATACCCGGCCTTTGCGAGATACTTGAACTCGTTGGGAACATTGACCCGATGGTTGAGCTCGATCTTGGCGTATCCCAGCCCGCCCTGGGAACGTTTTGCTACAACCATGATTGCGGTGGCCGTCTCCATGGGCGACCGCGCGCCATCGTGCACGCGCTTGAGCACGGCGGCCGCGCGTATAGCCCCCTGACGAGATCGGTTCTCATTGCAATAGGCAATCAAGTCGGCAACGGTATACCTCTGACCCATCTCGATATAATCGCCTGTCGACAGATGATTCAAATGGTATCGGGCGCAGATTTCGTAGCCATATTCCAGCTGCTCGGGCTCGCTCATCCACGAACCCGCTTGGACAAAACACATGACCTCATCAACCACCAGAAGGCCCTCTGCCACCTCGATAAGATGGTCTGAAGGTACCGGCGCTCCAAACACGTGGCACCTGAATCCAGCCGGCGTCGAGCGCTCAAAATCGAAGTTGACGAGCGTGTCGATATGATCGAGCTCTTCTCGTGGAATACCAAGCGAAACCAGATAGTCGGTAACGATCCCAACTGCCGTTGAAGCCCTCAGCCCCTTGGCATCGAGTCCCAATTTGGGCAGGCTCGCGGTCGGCTCCGCCTCGTTAGCAAGCGAGTCCTCATCGTATAGGCTGCTTGCTCGCGAGAGCGGCTCGGACGGGCGCGCCACGTTGTGGTACAGCCAGGCAGTCTTATGGGACAGGACAATCGGCAGGTCCATGAGCCCTCCAATGGAGTCGGATAACCAACCTTATTCCCCTGCCCACGGGTCCGCACACCTTCGTGCACAAGAAAGCGATTCCACCCGGTCGAGTGGCAGAAAAACCATCACAACATTCGATGCTTTTCCCGATTTTGGCAAAAAACGCCGAATGTTGTGATGGTTTGAGGCGAGGTGAGAGGCACGGAGGGGTCAAAGCATCGTGCTCGAACGGGTTAATCCAACTCTTTTAACCCGTGTGCCAGCTGCCAGTACTCGCCGTGCTGGGCGAGCAACTCTTCGTGCGTGCCGCGCTCGATGATGCGGCCGTGTTCGAGGACCATGATGGCGTCGGCGTCGCGGACGGTGGACAGGCGGTGCGCAATCATAAACGTGGTGCGTCCGCGCATGATGCGGTCCATACCGCGCTCGATGAGCTTTTCGGTACGCGTGTCAATGGAGCTCGTGGCCTCGTCCAGGATGAGCACCGGCGGGTCGGCAACGGCCACGCGCGCGATGGCGAGCAGCTGACGCTGGCCCTGCGACAGGTTGGCGCCATCGGCCGTGACCGGTGTGTCGTACCCTCTAGGCAGGCGGCGGATAAACGAGTCGGCGCAGGCGGCCTCGGCAGCGGCGCGCACTTCCTCGTCGGTCGCGTCGAGCTTGCCAAAGCGGATGTTCTGCGCAATGGTGCCGCTAAACAGGTGCGTGTCCTGCAGCACAATGCCGAGCGACCCGCGCAGGCTGGCCTTGGCAATGTGCTTGACGTCGATGCCGTCGTACGTGATCTCGCCGTCATCGACCTCGTAGAAGCGGTTGATGAGGTTGGTGATGGTCGTCTTGCCGGCGCCCGTGGAGCCCACAAACGCAATCTTTTGCCCCGGCTTGGCAAACAGGTTGAGGTCCGTGAGCACGCGGGCGCCCGGCACGTAGGAAAAGTCCACGGCGTGGAAGCGCACGTCGCCGGCAAGCGGGACCAAGCCGCACGTGAGCTCGATGCCGTCGGCGGCCACCGCGCGGCCCGACTCATCAACGGCTGCCACGTCATGCAGATGCCCATACGCGCCCACGCCCTGGCCCTCGGGAATCTTCCACGCCCACGCGGCGTCGCCCGTCTGCACCAGCTCCACGCAGCCCTCGTCCACCTCGGGCTTAAGGTCCATAGCCGCAAACAGGCGCTCGGCACCGGCCAACGCGTTGAGCAAGAAGTTGCCGAGCTGCGTAAACTGGTTGATGGGCATGGCCGCCTGGCGCACAAAGACCAGGTAGCTCGCGAGCGCGCCCACGTCGGCGAGCCCCTTGATGCAGAGCATGCCGCCCGCCACCGCGACGATGGCATAGTTGACGTAGCCAATCACGACGGTCATGGGCACCATGGAGTTGGCATAGCTCACGGCGGCGGTACCGGTACGGCGAAGCTCGTCGTTGCGGCAGGTGAAGCCGGCGACATTCGCCGCCTCGCGGTTAAAGACCTTGATGACCTTTTGGCCCGAGACCATCTCTTCGATATATCCGTCCAGATCGCCAAGCGATGCCTGCTGGGCGGCAAAGAAGCGCTTAGAGCGCGCGCCCGAATAGCGCGCATACAGCACAATGGCCGCATCGCACACGAGCGTGATAATCGTGAGCTGCCAGTTAAGGATGATGAGCATGGCCGTGGTGCCCACAACCTGAATGGTGGCCTGAATCACGTTGGCAAAGCTGTTGTTAAGCGCCTCGGAGACGGTGTCGACGTCATTGGTGAAAAAGCTCATGATGTCGCCCGAGCGCGTGCTGTCAAAATAACTGAGCGGCAGCGTCTGGATGTGCGCGAACAGGTCGCGGCGAATATCGGACACCACGCGTTGGGCCGCGCGCACCATGATCTGCGAGTAGCCCAGGGCCGAAAGCACGCCCGCGGCGTAGATGATCGCCGTCAGGATGACCTGCTTGGCAAGCAGTTCCTCCCCGCCCGTGGCCAAACCGTTAACGATGGGGCGCACCATGTAGGTGCCGGCGAGGCTCGCGATGGCGGCGACGGAGGCGAGCACGCCCACCACGAGCAACGAGAACTTGGCATGCCCCATGTAGGAGAGCAAGCGGCGCACAGTGCGCTTGAGGTCGGCCGGGCGTGCTTGGGCTGCGGTCTTAGGCATGACGCTCACCCCCTTCCAAGGGCGATCCGCATGCGACGGAGGAAAACGGATCATTCGCGCAACCATCGTCACTGCCGTCGCCGGCTTCCGCGTTCCTCGCAAACTCCATCTGCGAGGCGTAAATCTCCTGGTAGATGTTGTCGCCCGCCAGCAGCTCCTCGTGCGTGCCCACGCCGTGGACACGACCGTCGTCCAACACCACAATGCGATCGGCATCCATGACACTCGCGATGCGCTGGGCGATGATGAGCACGGTCGTATCGGAAATCCGGGCGATGTGCTCGCGAATCTTAGCGTCGGTCGCCATATCGACCGCGCTGGTGGAGTCATCAAAAATGAGCACGCGCGGATGCTTGAGCAGCGTGCGCGCGATGCACAGGCGTTGCTTCTGGCCACCCGAGACACCGGCGCCGCCTTGGCCCAACTCGCCGTCCAGCCCGCCGATGCGATCAAGGAACTCGTCCACGCACGCCGCGCGGCAAGCCGCGAGGAGCTCATCGTCCGACGCCTGCGGATTGCCCCACTGCAGATTCTCGCGCACGGTGCCCGTAAACAGCACGTTCTTTTGCAGCACAATGCCCACGGCGTCGCGTAGGGTCGCGAGATCGTAGTCACGCACGTCACGTCCGCCCACAAGCACGGCGCCCTCGGCAGCGTCGTACAGGCGCGCAATCAGCTGCACAAGCGAGCTCTTGCCCGATCCCGTACCGCCGAGGATGCCCACCGTCGAGCCGCTCTCGATGCGAAGGTCGATATGCTCGAGCACATCCTCGGCTGCATCCGCGCGGTATTTAAAGGAAACGTCGCGAAACTCGATACTGCCGTCCGCTGGCGCCGCAATCGCGAGGTCTCCCGCGGGGTTGGCGATAAAGGGCTCCTCATCGAGCACCTCGGCGATACGGCCCACACTCGTAAGAGCGCGCGTGAGCAGCAAAAACACGTTGGAAATCATCATGAGCGAATTCATGATCAGCAGCACGTAGCTCATAAAGCCCGTGAGCGAGCCCACGCCCAGTTTGCCGGCGAGAATCATGCGGCCGCCAATCCACAGGATGGAGAGCGCAGCCACGTACATCGACAGCTGAAACACCGGCAGGTTGAGCACCGCGCTGCCAAAGGTCTTTGTCGCAGTGCGCGCAAGCTCGGTATTGACTGCGTCGAACTTGGCCTCCTCGTGCTCGGTACGAACGTAGGCCTTGACGGCACGCACGGCGGTGAGGTCTTCCTGTACCACGCCGTTGAGGTGGTCCATCGAGGTCTGGAGTTGGCGGTAGAGCGGACTGACGCGATAGGTGATGACGCCCAGTACGATTGCCAGCACGGGCAAGATGATCGCAAAGACGGTGGCGAGCGGGCGCGACAGCATCAGCGCGTAGATAAGGCCGACGATAAGCGTCACCGGGCCGCGCACCATAGGGCGAAAGCCGTTGCCCACAGCATTTTGAATAACGGTGATGTCCGTGGTCATGCGGGTGACGAGCGAGCTGGCGTCGTAGTTGTCCAGGTTACCAAAAGCGAGCGTCTGAATCTTTTTGTACTCGGCCTCGCGCAGGTTAGCGCCTAGGCCCGAGGCAACGCGGGCGGACGTGCGGGCATAACCCAAGCCCAGTACCAGCGAAAGCGCAGCGCACACCAACATGTACGCGCCCTGCAGCAGCATGTAGTTGATATCACCCGCAGGCACGCCCACATCGATGATGTTGGCCATGATGACCGGGATAAACAGCTCGAGCACCGTCTCGACCGACACAAAGAACACGCCGAGGATGGCATCGCGACGGTATGTCCCTAGATAGGAAAACAGTATTTTGAGATTGCGCACGCAGGTTCAACCCCCATCAAACGTTGTTCGCAAACGCACGTATTATTGCGCGCCGAATAATGGTGTCAAGTATTCCGAAATCGTTTTCTGCAAGGTTAGCGCCGGCGGCGAGTTCTCGTGATGTGTGTCCATATTCACTCGGAATAATGGTGCGCGAGACTTTTTCGCTCCGGCGTCATCACAAACCTTGACTCTACAATCGTTATAGGGTTTTCACTACACTGGTACGTAAACAAACCCGGCCAGAAAGCCCCGCCCATGGAACACGACCTCACACGCGGCAATGTCCTCAAGACCATCGCCGTCTTTGCCCTGCCCTATATGCTCTCGTACTTTTTGCAGATGCTCTACGGCATGGCCGACCTGTACATGATGGGGCAGTTTAGCGGCGCTGCCGGCATCACCGCCGTGGGCAATGGCGCGCAGACGCTCTATATCATTACCGTGACGCTCGTGGGCCTGGCCATGGGAACGACGGTCATCGTCGGCCACGCCGTGGGTTCGCGTCGCTTCGATCGCGCCGAGACCGCCATCGGCAACGCCATTACGCTCTTTATGGGTGTCTCGGTGGTGCTGGCCGCTGTCCTGCTCGCGCTGTGCCCGCAGATCGTGGCACTCATTGGCACGCCGGCCGAGGCAGTCGAAGGAACCGCCGCCTACCTGCGCATCTGCTTTGTCGGCATTCCCTTTATCGCCGCGTACAACATTCTTTCGGCCATCTTTCGCGGCCTGGGCGATTCGCGCTCGCCCATGTACGTGATTGGCGTGGCATGCATCATTAATATCGCGCTCGATTTTCTGTTTATCGGCCACATGGGGCTCGGCCCCGTGGGCGCGGCGCTCGGCACGGTGACCGCCCAGACGGCCAGCGTTGCCCTCGCGCTCGTGTGGCTCAAGAGCCGCCGCACGAACATCCACGTTAAGCGCAGCGACCTGCGCCCCCAGCCCGAGGTGCTCGGCAGCATTCTTAAGATCGGCGTGCCCGTGGCCGTGCAGGACGGCTGCATCCAGGTGGCGTTTATGTTTATCACCGTCATCGCCAACCACCGAGGACTCGTCGACGCCGCCGCCGTGGGCCTGGTCGAGAAGATGATCAGCTTCTTGTTCATTGTGCCGAGCTCCATGGGCGCCACCGTCAGCGCACTCACGGCGCAAAACGCCGGCGCAGGCAAGGGCGATCGTGCACGTCAGGTACTCAAAGATGCCATGACGATCTCGGTAGTGTATGGCTGCCTGATCACAGCGCTGATGTGGCTGGTGGCGCCGGCGTTTATCGGCTTTTTTGCCAAGGACGCTGCAGTGGTCGCGGCCGGTACCGGCTATATGCGCAGCTACATTTTCGACGCAATCTTTGCCGGCATCCACATTTGCTTTAGCGGCTTTTTCGCTGCGTACGGCAAGAGCTACATCGGCTTTGCGCACAACGTGCTGGCCGTGGCGCTCATTCGCGTGCCGGGCGCGTGGCTGCTGTCGAACGCCTATTCCAACACGCTGTTTCCCATGGGCATCGCCTCGCCGTGCGGATCGATTTTGTCGGCAGTCATTTGCGTGATGGCATTTACCGTACTCAACCGCCGCGGAGCTTTTGACAAGCTGATGGCGTAGAGGATCGTTTGCGTCGTACGACCTCGGCGCCCCTTCCCCGTCCATTGAAAGGAGCGGCGCCATGACCGACTCGCCAACTGAACATACCGAGGGTCTGCTCCGCATTGGCGAGGTGGCGCGCTTGTTTAACCTAAGCGTGGGCACGTTGCGCCATTACGAGCAGATGGGCTTGCTGGACCCGGCACGCATCGATCCGGCGAGTGGGTACCGCTACTACGGATCGCGGCAGCTCTCCACTCTCAACACCATCAGCCACCTGCGTGTTCTCGACTTGCCGCTCGCGCTAATCCGTGAGTTTGTGACCACGCGCGACGTGAACCTTATGCAGCGGCAGCTGGCTCAGCAGCAGGAGCTCATCGAGCGCAAGCGCCGCGAGCTGGAGCGCGTGTCGCGCAAGATTGACAACCGGCTTGCCCTGCTTCACAATGCCCTGAACACCGAGCTCGATACCATTTGCGCAATCGATGCGCCCGAGCTTCGCTGCGCCGTATTGCGCGAACGCGTCAAGCCTACCGACGCCTATGCGCTGGAGTGGCAGATTCGTCAGCTGCAGAAGGGCCAGCACGAGACCTTTGTCTTTCTGGGCAACTTGGGCGTTGGGATTAGCGCCGAGCGCCTCGCCGCCGGCGACTTTGATGGCTACGACGAGGTCTTTTTGCTGCTCGATGACACCGATGATTACGTGGGCGACCTCGAGACGCGACCCGCCGCGCGCTGCCTGACCATTAGCTTTCGCGGCACGCACGGGCAAGCAACCCCACGCTATGAGCAGCTGCTCAGCTATATGCGCGAGCGCAACCTGACACCCGCCGGTCCCTCGCGCGAGATCGCCCTGATCGACGACATCATCAGCGACGACCCGGGGGCGTATGTGACGAGGATCGCGATACCGGTCCGCTAATCACTACCATTTATCGAGCAATTCCATCCATTTACCTTAATCCGAATTAGATTGTATTATGTAGCAAATAAAATGACAGCATATTGCCCCCCCATAGGCAGGAGACATTATGCCCAGAGTTCAATCACGTCGCTCGTTTCTTCTCGGCCTAGCCTCGATCATCGGCTTATCCGCGTCACGCCCAACAAGAGTATTCGCTGCCGACTCAAACTCATCCGTCGCTTTTACATCAGACCTAGCACAAGACTACGCGCTTTCCCTGTTGCCCATCGTCGACGGATCCGCGAACTTAGAGATCGAGCAAATCGTTCCCGTATGCCAACAAATCGGCCTTATCTGTGGCTATGAAATCAGTGTCACAAGGGAAGGAAGCCCTTACGGTTATTTAATACTTGACGCATCATATCCTGGGCTTCTGAAGGAGATAACCCTCGGCGATACCATTCTTCCGATTTCAGCTTCTCTATCAAACGCCATTTCAACTTATTCCGGCCAACAGGCCACAAACCCAACCGTACTAATTTCGTACAACGATATTGAATATGGAACTTTGGTGCCAGGAACTAGAGACTGTGTAACCAACTATAACAATATACGGTCTGTCCCAATTGTCACCGAAAAGGGTATAGCACCTCAAAGCAATAACCCAACTTCATGGGATGCAGTCATTATCAATGAAGATGACTTGATGTTGCATTTCCAAATAGACGATTTAAACGGAATACCGTTCCGAGGAGTCTCGGAATCATTAGTTGAAGCCCGCACTAATAAGTATGCATGCGTCGTTTCTGCCTTGTACGCTGTATCAATGCATTACGGTCTCACCAGTTCAAACGCTAATCAATTTAATCCCGATTATTATAAAGAAATATGGAACGTCACTGGCACAACAACGTATAAGACCAATGATCAGGGCGTCGAGTACGGAAGCACGATCATCCCAGATGGAATTGTTCCGTTTAAAAGTCTTGCCGCTCAAAAGGGTAGAGCACTTAATACTCAATTTTTCGGTTATCAGCCTCAATTCGCTCAGTACAGAGCAACTATCGATCAAGGGAATATCGGCTTGTATCATATGTGGATCAACAGCCGAAACAGTGAAGGATCCGTCGAGCTATCAGGTCATACAGTCACGGTAACTGGCTATTTTACTGGGCATAATGGAAGCTCTGGCATCGAACTGCAGTGGCTCGAAGTATTCGACGGATGGAACACTTATCCCCGAGCGATTAACTATGCAACGCCCAATATGGTCAAATTGAACGGAACAGTCTTTTGGTAGACCGGATGGCACCATCAAAATGCTATGGCACCACGGCCTTTGCCCTGGTTACGATATTGGTGATTTTCGCTATGTTTGCATCCGTTTCTTCATGCACAGATAGAGCCCGCTATAGCGGAGGAAATGATTACCTTGTCTTTGGAGCCGGCAGCGTTCATTCTATTGAGGGAACGGAACTCGTAATCCAAACAGACAACAGTCCCCGCTACACCGACGCTGGAAAGCAAACCCGGATTACATTCCCCTCATCTGGCCGAATCAAAGACAAGCTTTCCCAAATCAAAGTTGGGACAAGAGTTTCCTACTCACGCTTTGAGTCGGTAGACGCATCTGGATCATACGAGGGAAACGATATCGAAATTGAACAGGCAAACACTATAAGGAGATGTTGAGGAACTGAGCCTCTGCGCAGTTCCTCAACAAATCATTATGCCTCCGGGACCCTACCCGTCGCCAAAATCTGTTCAAGTGCCGCCTCATCCAACACGGGCACACCCAGCTGCTCGGCCTTGGTGAGCTTGGAGCCCGCTTTGGGACCGGCAACCAGATAGCTCGTCTTCTTTGACACACTACCCGAGACCTTGGCGCCGAGCACCTTGAGCGCCGCGCCCGCCTCGTCGCGGGTGCGGTTGACGAGCGTGCCGGTGAGCACGAAGGTCAGACCCGCGAGTGGCTGTGCGTCGGCGAGCTCGCCCGCCACGCCAGCGTCGGCTGCGGCTTGCGCGTGCGCGGCGCCCAAGTCGACCTCGAGCGACAGGCCCGCCTGGCGCAGGCGCTCCAGCACGGCAAGGTTCTCGGGCACGGCCAGGAACTGCTTGACGCTCGCCGCAATCTTGGGACCGATGCCCTCGCACTCGGCAATATCCTCTTCGCTCGCCAAGATGAGCTTGTCAATCGACAGGAATCGCTCGGCGATGACCTCGCCCACGCTCTTGCCCACGTGGCGGATGCCCAGGGCAAACAGCACGCGACCGAGCGGCTGGCTCTTGGACTTGTTGAGCTCGGCGATGATTTTCTCGGCCGTCTTGAGGCCTACCGGAATGGGGTCGCCCTTCTTGACGCCCTTTTTGCTGTTGGAGCTGGCATACGTGCGCCCCGTGTCCAGGCCGGCGATGTCGTCGACCGTGAGCTGGTAGAAGTCTGCGACATCGTGGATCAGGCCGGCGGCGATCATCTTGTCGACGATCTCGTCGCCCAGGCCATCGACGTCCATACAGCCGCGGCTCACCCAGTGGAGCAGGCGCTCCTTGAGCTGCGCCGGGCAGTCAATGGACACGCAGCGGTAGGCAACCTCGCCGTCCTCGTGGACCACGGGGCTGCCGCACACGGGGCAGACCTCGGGCATGTGCCAGTCGACCGAATCGGCCGGGCGCTTGTCGAGCACCGGGCCCACGACCTCGGGAATCACGTCGCCTGCCTTGTGCACGATGATGGTGTCGCCCTCGCGCACGTTTTTGCGACGGATTTCGTCGATATTGTGCAGCGTGGCGCGCGCGATGGTGGAGCCGGCAACCGTCACCGGGTCGAACTCAGCGACCGGCGTGAGCACACCGGTGCGGCCCACCTGGATGCGAATTTCGCGCAGGACGGTCTGCTTTTCCTCGGGCGGGAACTTAAAGGCAATGGCCCAGCGCGGCGCGCGGGCGGTAAAGCCCAGATCGAGCTGCTGCTGGAAGCTGTCGACCTTTACGACCACACCGTCGATGTCGTAATCCAGGTCACCGCGGTGCTCGAGCGCCTGGGCACAGAACTCGTGGACCTCGGCCGGCGTGGCGCAGCGTGCCACGTTGGGGTTGACGCTAAAGCCGGCGCTACGCAGCCAGTCCAGAAACTCGCGCTGGCTGTGGACGTGCAGCGGATCAGTATCGGCGATGGCGTAGATAAAGGTGGCCAGATCGCGGCGCGCCGTGATCTTGGGGTCCTTTTGGCGCAGGCTGCCGGCGGCGGCGTTGCGCGGGTTGGCGAAGGGGTCGCGGCCCTCGGCATCGGCCTCTTCATTCAGACGAACAAAGCTGCCCTTAGGCATATAGACCTCGCCGCGCACTTCGATAGTACGCTCGCGGTCGGCGCCCATATGAGCGAGCGCCGGCTCGGACAGGTGCATGGGCACATCCTTGATGGTACGCACGTTGAGCGACACGTCCTCGCCCGTGGTGCCGTCGCCGCGCGTGGCGGCGCGTACGAAGGTGCCGTTTTGGTAGGTAAGGGCCACGCCCAGGCCGTCGATCTTGAGCTCGCAGGTATAGGTGACGCTACCGGCACCGAGCGCATCCTCGGTACGCTGGAGCCACGCGTCGAGTTCGTCCAGGTCCATGGCATCGTCCATGGAATACATGCGTGCCATGTGCGTTACCGGCGTAAACTGCTCGCTCACGTATCCGCCCACACGCTGGGTATAGCTGTCGGGCGTTACCAAATCGGGGTAGGTCGCCTCAATTTCCTGCAGCTCAACGAGCATTTTGTCAAAGGCGGCGTCCGTGATCTCGGGCGCGTCGAGCATGTAGTAGCGGTACGCGTGGTAATCGAGCTCGTGGCGCAGCTCGGCTGCACGCGCTGCCGCCTGGGCACGGGCGTCGGTCGGTGCGGCGGCATCCGCGCTCGCGGGCGTTTCGGTATCGATGTCCACACCGTCACCAAACAGGCTCGATTGCTCCATAGCGGCACTCCTTCGCTCGATTTCAAACGGATACAAGAGTACCACCGGTCGCGATGGGGTCGAATAACCCTTTCGAACCGCACCGAATCGGCAGCCGCCGGACCGGGGTGGACAGTTAGTTCAGATACGTATAAATCCTAGAGCTGAATCAGGCACGAACACCCCTGTTTCAACTAATTTTGGCTCCTCGAGACCATGTAAACGTCCCACTCTCCCTTCCAAACACCAATTCGAGCCCCATCCCAATCAATAATTGCTCAAAACGCATCCCAAGCTGTCCCAGATTTATACGTATCTGAACTAACTGTCCAGACCATACCGAAACAAGCCTCTTGCCAGCCACAAGTGATCCGTTTTCCTCCGTCCCCAAGGGATCATCGCGAAAAGAGGGGGCTGTCCCGCGTTGGCGGGACAGCCCCCTCTGGCATCGGTATGTGCGATACAGCTCGTTAGAAACTCTGACCGTAGCCTTGACCCTGGCCCTGACCCTGCTGGCCCAGCAGCTCCTCCAGGTACTGGCGCAGCTGCTCGTCGGTAATACCGCCGTTGCCGGTGTCGGTCGAACTGTCGTCCTGCTGCTGGTTCTGCAGCTCCTCATCGGAGCCCAGCTCGACGGTGACCTTCTTCTCTTCCTTGCCGCGCATGAGCGTGATCTCGACCTTCTCGCCCACCTCGTGGCTGCGCAGCGCGATGATCAGGCCATCGGCGCTCGTGATCTCGTCGTCGCCCAGCTTGGTGATGACGTCGCCCTCCTGAATGCCGGCCTTGGCAGCAGGACCATCCTCAACGACGCTCGCCACATACGCGCCGCTATCGGTGCTCAGCTTGTTGGTGCGGGCGTTAAGCGCATTGACGCTCGAAAGCGTGGCGCCCATGTACGGATGCACCGGCGTCTTGCCGTCGATGATCTGGTCGGCAATGTTCTTGGCGTAGTTAACCGGAATGGCAAAGCCCACGCCCGAGCTGGAGCCCGAGTAGCTCTCGATGAGCGAGTTGATACCCACCAGCTCGCCATTGTCGTTGACGAGCGCGCCGCCGGAGTTGCCCGGGTTGATGGCGGCATCAGTCTGGATCATGTTGGCATAGATGGTGTTACCGCTGGTAGAGCTCATGGCCGTGGAGCGATACAGCGCCGAGACGATACCGGTGGAGACAGACTGCTCGTTGCCGAAGGGCGAGCCAATCGCCATGACCCACTCGCCCACGTTGAGCTTGGAGGAGTCACCGATCTCAATCGGCGTGAGCTTGGAGGCATCGGCATCCTTGAGCTTAATGACGGCGAGGTCGCTCGAGGCATCGTTGCCCACGAACTCGGCCTCGTACGTGGTGCCGTCGTCCATGGTAACCACGTACTGGTCGTAACCATCGACCACATGATTGTTGGTGAGGATGTGGCCCTCGGTATCGAGCACAACGCCCGAGCCGACGCTGCCCGAGTTATTCGAATCGTCAGCGGACTGCGAAAGTGAGCCATTCTGGCTACCGCTCGAAGTGGCGGTGATGGAAACCACGGAGGGCAGGGCCTTGGCAGAAACGGCCTCGGCCAGCGTGGTGTCCTCAGAATCAATCGTAATCTTTTGCGTCGACGAGCCAGATGCACCCGCGGTCACGGCATTCTTGCCGCCGCCGATATTGAGTGTTCCGCTCATGATGAGCGCGATGACCAGTAGGGCGCCGCAGGCGCAGCCGGCAAGCGCTGTAATAAAGATCGGCAGCTTTTTGGTCTTGGTCTTGACCACCGTGTGCTTGTTTACGACCTGCTGGCTGCCAAGCGGCTTTCCGGTCTGCGTGTCGTAGGCCTGCACGTAAGGAATGTTGCTGTCGGCAGGCGTTGACTCCACCTGCACGCGCGGCTGCTGTTGGGTCTCGCCGGCGTTGCCCGCATCCTGGGGACGCTGGGAATCGTACTCGCTCATAGCTGCGATCCTTTCGTCAAATAACCAAAGGCCCGCCAAACATGTGGCGGGCCATCATTGTTCACGTTGAGTTGTACCCCAATATGCGGGCGCAAGTGTATGAGAACGCAATCTTTTAGGAAGGCTTAAGTTCTGTTGCAAATTCGAGAGGAACCCGCACCTGTGTCAAAACCACCACAAAGGTGCCTGTCCCCTTTGTAGTGGAAATCTAGTCCTTAAACAGATAGCCCACGCCGCGGACGGTGGTGATATGTGCCGCGATCTGCGGGCCCACCTTGGAGCGGATGCGTCGGATGTGCACGTCGACGGTACGCGTACCGCCGCAGTACTCAAAGCCCCACACGCGGTGCAGCAGTACCTCGCGGCTGTAGGCACGGTTGGGATGCGTTGCCAAAAAGCTCAGCAGCGAGTACTCCATCAGCGTCAGGTCGATGGGCTCGTTATCGAGCGTCACCTGGTAGGTGGCCAAGTTGATCTCGAGGTTATCGATGTTGAGCACATCGTCGGCGGTGACGGTCTCCTCCTCGCCCATCAGGCGCTGTGCGCGAGCCTTGAGTTCGTTGGGCGTCGCCGTGGGGCATACAAAGTCGGCATGCGCGTGATTCGGCAGGCGCAGGGTGCCGAGCGCCTCGTCGTCGACGATCACCAACATGGGGACGCCGCCACGATCGTCAAGCCACTTGGCAATCTGATCGATGCGGTCGCTGCGGATGCCATCGGAATCGAGGATCAGCAGGTCAAAGTCGTGCGCCGCAGTCGGCGAATCGGGGGTAGCCAGGCTCACCTCGACACCCAGGGTAGTCGTCAAGCTGCGGGCAAACTCGTGGAAGCGCGTCGTGCGCGCCATGAACAGGGCACTCTTTTCGGACATATCGGCCTCCAAAGAAATGAGCTCAATCGTACTGGAACAAGCCAGCGCGATTAGGAGTTCGCCAGGTAGTGCTTGATCTCCCACTCGGTGATCGTAGACTCAAACTTATGCCACTCGTCGCGCTTCTTTTTGAGGAAGAAGCTGTGGATGTGCTCGCCGAGGGCATCCTTCATAAACTGCGAGTCCTCAAACACGTCGAGCGCCTCTTTGAGCGAGCGCGGCAGCGGCGCGTAGCCGGCCTCGACCATCTGGCGGTCGGTGAGCTTGAGCGTCTCGGCCGTGGCCTCGGGCGGGAGCTCCAGCTTGCGCTCGATGCCGTCCAGACCAGCCGCCAGCGTGACGGCGTTGACCAGGTACGGATTGGCCATGGGGTCGGGGCTGCGAAGCTCGATGCGCGTGGACAGCTGCTTGCCGGGCTTGTAGACCGGGATGCGGACCATGCTCGCGCGGTTGCGCAGGCCCCACGTGGCGTACTGTGGCACGGAGTCGCCGCCCGTGGTGATGCGCTTGTACGAGTTGACCGTGGGGTTGGTGATAGCGCTGATCTCGCGGGCATGCGCCAGGATGCCGGCCATATAGTGCTTGGCGACGTCGGAGAGATGGTACTTCTCGTCGTCCTCGCCCCAAAAGACGTTGTTGCCGTCATGGTCGAACAGCGACTGGCACAGGAACATAGCACTGCCGTCCTCGCCCGCCAACGGCTTGGGCATAAAGGAGGCGTGGCAACCGCTCTCGTAGGCCTGCTGCTTAATGATGAGCTTGGCCGTGGTGATGGCGTCGGACATGCTTAGGGCCTCGGCGTGGCGCAGGCTCATGCCGTGCTGCGAGCGACCGGCGGCGTGGAAGGTGTACTCCACGGGCACGGACATCTTCTCGAGCGTGAGGACCGTGTTGCGGCGCAGGTCGCGAGCGGCATCGCTCACCGAAAGATCGAAGTAGCCCACGTTGTCGAGCGGCTCGGGGGTGTGCTCGTCGGGGAAGTAATAGTACTCCAGCTCGGCGCCCACATTGAGCAGGTAGCCAGCCTTCTCGGCCTTGCGGAACATGCGGCGCAGGGCATCGCGCGGGTCGCCGGCAAACGGCTTGCGATCGGGAGTGCACACGTCGCAGAACACGCGGGCGACGCCGTTGTGGCTCGGGCGCCACGGCAGGATCTGGAAGGTCGAAGCATCGGGGAATGCGAGCATGTCGGCTTCCTCGGGCGTGGCAAAGCCCTCGATGGCGGAGCCGTCAAAGCCAATACCCTCCTCAAAAGCGACCTCGAGGTCCTCGGGGCTAATGGCAAAGTTCTTGAGGCGGCCGAGAATGTCGACAAACCACAAACGCACAAAGCGGATGTCACGCTGCTCTACGGAGCGGAGTACGTAATCGATGTTCTGCTGGTTCATGTCGCTCCCCTTTCTTTCGGGCGGGTTTCGACTGGTCTATATCGCAGATACTATCGCAGAAAAATGTTTCCGCAGGGTTAAAGCGTATCAAGCGCTCAAAAAACGTGCGCGAACAGGCAGATATGACAAGTGACTATCGTTCAGATTCGGAGACAATTTGCCTACAGGCTCGTTCCAGCGCAGGGAACTCCATCGTCACTGCATCCCAAACAACCGAGCGGTCGACATTGCCGTAATCATGCGCAAGATAATTTCTCATGCCGATAATTCCACGCCATTCAATTTCGGGATGAAGCCGCTGCGAGCGTTCTGACAACTTGCCCGCCTCTTCCGTCACCCTAAGCGCACACATCAAAAGGGAGTCCGCCAACGCCCTTGTCCGCACGTCATTCGCATGCAGAAACTGATCCTCGGTGATATCAAAAACCTTGATGCGCTCGTTCGTTTCAGAGATGGCCTCCAAAACCTCTTGGGCGCGGAGGCAGTCTGACTTACGCGCGATCATAAAGGATCACTCCTTCGCGCTCGATCGCCGCGGCAAGATCGTCATCAAGACAGTCACTCGAGACGAGGTCGACCTGCCTCCCGGTTTCTTTGCGCACCGCCTCACCAAATGCCGACAGCGCGAAAAGACCAAAGCCCTGCTCGCGATCGACTTCGAGACGCAAGTCAATATCACTATCGGCATGCGCCTCGCCACGGGCATACGAACCAAAAAGAATCACGGTTTTGATGGCGGGAATCGAGCTGGCCGCCTCGCGGACGGCGGACTCAATCTGGGCAGTATCCAAAATGCCCGTCGCGGCGCTTTCGCTCGCAGAGCTTTTACCAAGTGAAGGAACAAACGGCAGAGAGCGCTCGCGCAGCATCTGCCTCATAAACATATTGACCGCAACAGACGAAGTCATGCCAAGCTCTTCGCACAGCTCAGCAAATGAGTCTTTAATTGACGAGTCCACTCGCACACTCAGCACAGACGCAGCCATGGATACCTCCTGTATGACATTGTCTATATATTATCACACAGACTAGCGAGAGGTCGAGGCGCGGTGTTCGATGTGGCCGGGGATCTCGATGCGTTTGGGTGCCAGCTTTGCGGCCTCACCCACCGTGGTGGTGACGACGTCGATGCGCTCGGACAGGCGCTCGATCACGCGCTCGGCGATGGTAAGGGTGTCTTGCGCGGCCGTGGTCACGCCGCCAAAGAGCACATGGTTCCAGGGGTAGTCGTCAAACGTCGCGATCTTGAGCCCTGCCGGCAGCGAGGGACCAAGCTGTGCCAGTGCCTCGGTCAGGCGCAGAAAGACCAGGCCGTTGACGGCAATGAGGCCGAGCTTTTTACCTGCATAGCCGCGGATGGTCTCGTCCAAACGGCCAACGCCCGTGGCACCGCCATCGGCCAGGGTAACGACCTCGCCCGCAAGACCGCGGTGCAAAAGCTCGTCGGTAAAGGCCTCGGCGCGCTTGCGACGCACGGGGCTGTCGTCGCTTGCCTCGGTGAGCAGGCACAGGCGCTCGCTGCCAGCGGCGGTCAAGGCGTCTACCAGGCCGGCGACCAGCTCACGGTTGTTAGATGTCACCAGATCGACACCGCCGTCGGCAACGTCGCGGTCGAGCAGCACAACGGGCAGGCGCCCCGCGGCCGCGGCGATCGCCTTGTCGTTGCCTCCGCAGGTGTTGACGACCAGGCCGTCCACGCCGGCATCGATAAGTCTGGTGAGCGACTCGGCCTCCTTGGCGGGATCGTTGCCGCTAATGGCCGTCATGAGCGAGCAGCCGCGCGCGGCGGCACTGGCGGAAAGGCCCTCGAGCATGGCGCTCGAGAACGGGTTGGCGATGTCGGCCAGGATCACACCGATGAGGTTGGTGCGCGGGCTGCGCAGATTGCGCGCGGCAGCACGTGGGCGATAGCCGGTGCGCTCGATAACCGCCGCGATGCGAGCGCGGGTTTCCTCGGTCATCTGCCCGGGGCGGTTGTTGAGATAGCGCGAGACCGTGGCCGGGCTCACGCCCGCCTCGGCGGCAATGTCCTTGATTCTCATCTGCGCCATGGCGCACCCCGTTTCCCCATTGTCGGCAGCCTGAGCCATTTTAGGCATTTTTTTAAAAATCTCGCTTGCAAAACGCTGTAGGTGAGCAGCGTCGTTTTTTGCGTCTCGAGCAGATGCGATGATGGGCTAGATAGACGAGTCTTTAGGCAGCTCAAAATAGTCGGGATGCAAGGCGATAACCGGGCCCTGCTCCTCGGGCATCAGGTGCAAGTGCGTCTCTGCCAGATAACTCGCCGCATCGGTATCGCCCCTCTTAATGGCCTCGAGAATCCGGCGATGCTGCCGACGAATCGGCTCCCAATCCAGATCCTGCGACACCATACGCAACCAGTTGTATCGCTCAAAATGCGTGTTGATGCTCTTCATCCAATCCCACAACATGTGACGACCGGCAATTTCAAAACATGTCTCATGGAACAGGTTATCCAGGTCAAAGAAACGGCGCGTTTCGCCATGGTCGAGCGACTCGGACTCGGTAAGAATCTGCTCAAGCCGCTGCTTTTGCTCGGGCGAGGCGGCCGAACAGCATTTAATAAGCACGCTTCTCTCGAGCTTCTCGCGCAAAAAGCAGGCGTTTTCGGCGCGTTCCATGCTGATCTTAGAGACGTAGGTGCCGCTTTTGGGACGCGTTTCCACCAGCTCCTGCTCACGCAGGCGCACAAAGGATTCGCGAATGGGCGTGCGCCCGATTCCCGTCTCCTTTTCCAGACCAATCGCCGAAAGGCGCGTGCCGGGCTTGAGCTCGGCATAGATAATCTTGGAGCGCAATGCGTTGTACGCCTGATCTTGCAAGCTCTGATAATGCTGGTGTTGTTCCATAAAGCCCTCGGATGAAGCTCACGGTTTGTCGAATATCACCACGTAATACTATCGCATCGACACGCCCCAGCTCCCAATCAGTCTTTTTGGGACGGGGTTCTTTTGGCTACCCTGACCCGCAGATCGGCCCCCTTGCCACAAAAGTGGCCTATCTACTACGTTAACACGGATAGCCTCGACCATACCGAAAACCGTGAAAACAAAACCGCAGGTAGACAGCTTGTCGATTTTCGAAAAAGCCGACTATGGTTGACCCCTGCGGCTTAAACGTAGTAGATAGGCCCTATTCGTGGCACAGCACTACTCCATCCCAAATTGGCACCCCGAGCCCTCGTGAGTTGCCAACAAGCTGTTCGCCCAGCGCTTTATCCGCGCGGCATTTGGAAAATAGCACCACCGCAAAACCCGCAAGTAGCGCTTACTTTGCTATATCTCACTATACTTTGCTATATCTTGCTATACTTTGCTATATCTTGCTATACTTTGCTATATCTTGCTATATCTTGAGCAAAGGTGGCTCACATGCAAACAAACCCTTTTAAGCCCACAGCAGGTAAAACACCTCCCACGATTATCGGCCGCGAAGATGTGCTCGAAGAATTCAATGAGGGCCTCGTCAACGGGCCTGGTGCCCCGGGGCGCCTAATGCGCATAGCCGGCGTCCGTGGAACGGGCAAGACGGTCCTCCTTGACGAGTGCTCACGTTTGGCGCAAAGCCATGGCTGGACGGTCATAAAAGAGGTCGCAACCGAGGGACTTTGCCAGCGCATTCTCGAACAGCTGCAGCCCAAATTCCAGGCCAAACACGCCAGATTTGAGCCCACCGTAGCTGGCATATCCATCGGCAGCATAGATATTGAGCGAATCGGCCCATCGCTACGCGACGCCATGAGACAGACAATATCCAAGAATGGAAATGGCCTGCTCATCACTCTCGACGAGGTTCAAGACGCAGAGCTCGATGAGGTCCGAACGCTCTCCATTGCGATTCAGCAGGTTATCGGCGAAGACCTTGATATCGCCTTTGTTTTTGCTGGGCTGCCTTCGATGATTGAAAGCATCATCAACGGAAAGACACTTACGTTTTTGCGCCGTGCCCTCCCCTTTGATCTGAAGGCTGTGGCAGTAACCGAAGTGTCGTACTCCCTCGAGGAAACCATTGAAGCGTCTGGCATGGAGTTGCAGCCAGGTATTGCCGGCCAACTTGCCGAGGCAACGCAAGGCTATCCTTTCATGATCCAACTCGTTGGATACTACGCATGGCAGTTGGCAAGACGCGCACATACAGCGATTATTGGAGAAGAAGAAGCCGAGCGTGGCATTGCAACGGCACGCGAACGCTTCTGCGCCATGGTGATTGAGCCCGCGCTGCAGCGCATTCCGCCCACGTGCATCGCTTATCTGCTGAGCATGGCGTCTTTGGGGCAGACGAGCTCGACCAGCATGGTTGCCGATGCCCTAAACAAAACGCCTCAACAGGTGAGCTCCGTCCGCAGCCGCCTGTTAAGAGAATCGATTATCGAGGCTCCTTCGTACGGCAAGGTCTCATTTGCCATCCCCTACATGCGCGACTACCTCTGCGAACACAAAGCCGAACTGGAAGTTGAACTGTAGAAACGGCAACTGCCCTGCAAGACGAAAACCGTTTTCGTACGGATTTAAAGCAGACGTAAACGGTTTTCGTCTGTTTTACGTTCGGAAATAAGACGCAAATTGCACTTTCGTATGGTTTTACGCCAAACGCAACACGCTTTCGTCCGGCTATGCGTCCCCAATCCAGACGAATCAAAACCACCCCTAAAAGGGGTGGTTTGCTCTTAGGGTATAACCCTTGGATTTCCGGCACGCGTCTAAAGGCGCCGGCCCTCACGGGGTTCGGGCC
>JAGZWV010000145.1 GCA_018378775.1 Collinsella sp.
TCCTCGCTCAGGCAGTGCTCCATGTGGCAGCCCTCTTGCGACGCGACCTCAGCCGAAACACCCGCATCCTCCAGCAGCCCCACGAAAAAGCAGTGACGCTCCCACATTTGGCGAGCGACCTCCAGACCACGCTCCGTCAGATGAACGTCGCGCTTGCCCATTTCGACATAGCCGTTGCTTTCCAGCGTCGCCATGGCCTTGGAAACGCTCGCCTTGGTTACGCCGAGGTACTCCGCAACGTCGATCGAGCGCACGATGCCCTGGCGTTCCGACAGAACGTAGATCGATTCGAGATAGTCTTCTCCGGATTCACGTAGGGCCATGGGCCGCCTTTCGCGATGATTGCTAGTTAGCCTTTGGATACTTTCCACGGCTTACTTTACCGCAAAAGTTGCCCATGTCTTACTACTTTGCCTAAAAGTTAGCCGTGTTTCACAAAACGAGCGGGACGAAAACAAAATGGGAACACGCCCCGCAAGGAGTGTCCCCAAGTGCCGAGCCGCAGCTATAGCAGTCCAAAGTACTTCGCGGCGTTGTAGATGCCGTCGTCGTCCACGGCGGTCGTCACATAGGTCGCCGCAGCCTTCACCGTGTCCTGCGCGTTGCCCATGGCCACGCTCGTGCCCACGGCGGCAAACATCGACAGGTCGTTCTCGCCGTCGCCAAAGGCAATCGCCTCGCTCGCGTCGATACCAAGCCGCTCGAGCGTCGCCGCCACGCCCAGGTCCTTGCCGCCGTTAGCGGGAATAATGTCGCAGAATAGGTCGCACCAGCGCGTGGTGAGCGAATGCGACACGGCGTCGGTCACGATATGCTCGTCGACCGGGTCCACAAAGGCGCAAAACTGGTAGACCGGTGCGTCAAAGGCGTGCTCAAACGGCTCCTCGTGGTAGACGATTCCCGCGTTGCTGCCAGCCGTCACCACGCGCTCGGACAGGCGGTTCACAAACGAGTTCTCGCCCTGCATGCACAGCGAGTCGTAGCGCCCCTGCGCCACCTGGTCCACAATCACCGCGACGTCGTCCGAATCGATCGGGCAGCTGCGGTAAACCCCCTCGGCATCAAAGCAGTGCTGGCCCGAAAGCGTAATGTACGCATCCCAGCCCAGGTCGAACAGCCAGTCCGGCATCTGGTAGGTCGGACGGCCCGTGGCGATCACGCACGCAATCCCCTGCTCGTGAAAGCTGTCGAGCACCTGCTGCGCCGACGCCGGAATCCGGTGGGTCTTAAAGCTCAGCAGCGTGCCGTCGATATCGAAAAATGCGGCTTTGATCATTCTCGCCTACTCCTCGCCCTCGAGCTTTTCGCTCGCCTCGAGCCACGCCATCTCCAGCTCGTCCATGGCAGCGTGAGCCTCGTCGATCTTTGCCTGCTGCTCGCCGAGCGCCGTGTAGTTGGTGGGATCGACTTGGGCCATTGCTGCCTCGGCCTCCTCAACGCGGGTGCGCTGCGTCTCCATCTTGCGCTCGAGCGAACTCACCTCGCGGCGGAGCTTCTGGCGCTCGGCGTTGGACAGGCCGTTGGGCTGACCGCTCGACTTGGGCTTTTCGGCCGCAGCTGCCGCGGCACCGGTGTCGAACGTGCCGGTCTTGGCGCTCGGCGCGCCCACGGGCTCGCCCTCGGCGGTAGCGTTGCACAGGCGCAGGTACTGGTCCACGCCACCGGGCATATGCGTCAGGTGGCCGTCGAGCAGCGCCCACTGCTGGTCGGTCACGCGCTCCATCAAAAAGCGGTCGTGCGTCACCAGGATCAGCGTGCCGGGCCAGCCGTC
>JAGZWV010000146.1 GCA_018378775.1 Collinsella sp.
CGCACCGGTGACTGCCGCCTTCAACATGAAACAGACTGTGGATGCATTTTTTGACAGCGCCAGTCAGAAACAACTGTCAGAAGCACAGTCAAAAGCCCTTTCAGCGCGTTTTAACACGGCACTGGAAGCCAGCCTGCAGGCGTGGCAGCAGAAACACCACGCGGTCATTCTGGTGTCGCCTGCCGTGGTACAGGGGGCTCCGGATATCACCCGGGAAATCCAGCAGGATATTGCCCGGCGAATGAGAGCGGAACCATGAGATGCCGGGGGCTGATTGCCCTGCTGATATGGGGGCAGAGTGTGGCCGCCGCCGATCTTGGCACCTGGGGCGATCTGTGGCCGGTAAAGGAGCCGGACATGCTGACGGTGATCATGCAGCGCCTGACGGCACTGGAGCAGTCCGGTGAGATGGGCCGGAAAATGGATGCCTTTAAGGAGCGGGTGATCCGCAACAGTCTGCGGCCCCCTGCCGTGCCCGGTATCGGACGCACGGAGAAATACGGCAGCCGGTTGTTTGACCCGTCCGTCAGACTGGCTGCGGATATCCGGGATAACGAAGGGCGGGTGTTTGCCCGTCAGGGTGAAGTGATGAATCCGCTGCAGTATGTGCCTTTTAACCAGACGCTGTATTTCATCAATGGCGATGATCCGGCGCAGGTGGCCTGGATGAAACGCCAGACGCCGCCCACACTGGAGAGCAAAATTATCCTCGTGCAGGGCAGTATCCCGGAGATGCAGAAGTCTCTGGACAGCCGTGTTTACTTTGACCAGAACGGTGTGCTCTGCCAGCGCCTCGGCATTGATCAGGTCCCGGCACGGGTGAGCGCCGTTCCCGGCGATCGCTTCCTGAAGGTGGAATTTATTCCGGCAGAGGAGGGCAGAAAATGAAGCGAAGCCTGTGGCTGCTGATGTTATTCCTTCTCGCCGGTCATGTCCCTGCAGCGTCTGCGGATTCTGCCTGTGAGGGGCGTTTTGTAAACCCGATCACGGATATCTGCTGGAGCTGTATTTTCCCGCTCTCGCTGGGCAGTGTCAAAGTCAGTCAGGGTAAGGTCCCCGACACGGCGAACCCGTCGATGCCCATTCAGATTTGTCCGGCACCGCCGCCGCTGTTCAGGCGTATCGGGCTGGCCATTGGTTACTGGGAGCCGATGGCGCTGACGGACGTCACCCGGTCACCGGGATGCATGGTTAACCTGGGCTTCAGCCTGCCGGCTTTTGGTAAAACGGCACAGGGAACGGCGAAAAAGGATGAGAAGCAGGTGAACGGGGCGTTCTATCACGTTCACTGGTACAAATACCCGCTGACGTACTGGCTGAACATCATCACATCGCTGGGCTGTCTGGAAGGTGGTGACCTGGATATCGCTTATCTTTCTGAAATTGACCCCACCTGGACGGACAGCAGCCTGACCACCATTCTCAATCCGGAAGCTGTCATCTTTGCCAATCCGATAGCACAGGGGGCCTGTGCAGCAGATGCCATTGCCAGCGCCTTTAATATGCCTCTCGATGTTCTGTTCTGGTGTGCCGGTTCGCAGGGAAGTATGTACCCGTTCAATGGCTGGGTGAGTAATGAGTCCAGTCCGTTGCAGTCCTCCCTGCTGGTCAGTGAACGCATGGCGTTCAAACTACACCGTCAGGGCATGATTATGGAAACCATCGGGAAAAATAACGCCGTCTGTAATGAATATCCGTCCCCAATCCGGCCCAAAGAACGCTGGCGTTATCAGATGGTGAATATGTATCCGG
>JAGZWV010000034.1 GCA_018378775.1 Collinsella sp.
GCGGATCAAGAAGTCCCTCGGGTGGCTGAGCCCGATGGAGTACCGCAGGAAGCTTGGATACGCCTAGGCGCGGTCCAAGAAATCGTCCGCACCCCCATTCCAGGCAAAAGTCCGTATTCCACCGCAACTTTGTTTATTTGCCCTTGGGCTTGCTGGCGTAAAATTTTTTCTTTTTGGGCTTGCCGGCGGGGGAGGGCTTGCCGACAAAGTTGGGTTTGCCGTTGCCGGTCTGCGCGTGCGCGGGCGCCGTTGCGCGAGGCTTGCGCGCCTCGGGGTTGCGCAGCTCCTCGGTTCGCTCGGCAATCTCCTCGGCGCTAAAGCCGACCTCGGCCATGGCGTCCTCGATGGGCAGGCGGCGCACGATATAGCAATGGTGCACCTTCTGGTTGCGCGCGAAGTCCTCTGGGATGGTTTGCGCCGTAATGTTCTCCAGCACGACGCCCGCGCGCGCGAGCTTGCGCGTCTCGGGGCGGAAGCCACGCAGGTTGCAGCTAAAGATGGCGTGGCCGCCCTGTGCGAGCAGGCGCGATACGCCGGCCAAAAGCTCAACATGGTCGCGCTGGACATCCCAGGTGCGGCGGCCCATCTTGGACGAGTTCGAGAACGTGGGCGGGTCGACAAAGATCAGGTCCCAGCGGTTGCGCGTCTGGCGCTGGTCACGAATCCAGGCGAGCACGTCGTCGCGCACAAAGTGATGCTGCGGCCCCACAAAGCCGTTCTGGCGCATGTTGCGCTCGGCCCAGTCCAAGTAGGTGTTGGAAAGGTCGACCGTCACGGTCTCCTCGACGCCGCCGTCGGCTGCGTAGCAGGTGGCGGTGCCGGTGTAGGCGAACAGGTTGAGGAAGCGGCGCGCCTGCTTGGCGTGCTCGCGCACCAGGTTGCGGGTGACGCGGTGGTCCAGGAAGATGCCCACATCCAGATAGTCGTCAAAGTTGACGGCAAAGGTGAGGCCGCCCTCTTCGATGAGCGGCAGACGACGGCGTGCGATGTTGGCGCGCTCGCCCGACGCGCCCTTGCCGGCGCCCTGTTTGCCGTACTGCGAGCCGCCGCGCGAACGCATGCGGGCCTTGGCGTGCACATGCTCGGCCGGAACATCAAGGATGCGCGGCGCGATGGCCAAGATGTCGAGCATGCGGGCCTGGGCCAACGCGGGATCGATGGTCTTGGGCGCGGCGTATTCGGCGATGACGAGCCAGCGGCCCGGCGTCTGCGGGCAGCCCTCGTACAGGTCGATGGCGGCGGAGTAGTCGGGCAGGTCGGCATCGTAGACGCGGTAGCAGCTCACGCCCTCGCGCTTGGCCCACTTGCGGCGCAGACGGGCATTCTTGCGCAGGCGGTTGGCGAACTGCTCGGACTCGGGGATGAGCACGGGCAGCGGCTTGCCGTCGCCCAGGTCGAGCATGGCGGCAGGCTCGGGCATGGGGGTGCCGGCGGCTTCGTCTTGAGCGTCTACGGTCTGCTCCTCGACATCTGCGCTGGTCGCAGCTTCAAATGCCGCGGCGGCGTGGTCGAGCGAGGGCCAAACCTCAATAGTTGCCTCTTCATTATTGGGCATGACGGCAATGGAGCGCGCGGGCTCGGCATGGAGTGCGCGGGCCATAAGGCCATCGCGGGTGAGCGCGGCGACCGGTGCGGCGATAAGCTCGGGCGCGCGGCGCAGCTCGCCGACCAGCGTCATGGCGTCGTGCATGAGTGAAAGCGGTGTCTCGGTGGTGTCTGCGACTACGGCGGCTCCGGCGACGGCGCCAGCATGGTCCAGCACGGTGGCGGACTTGGCGGCGCAAAAGTCGACAAAACGCTTGTAGCCGGCGCATTTGACCATGCGCTCGGCAGTCTTGCGGGCGGCGGGGTCGATGTCTACGGCCACGATGCGCGCCTGGCGCTCGCGCGCTGCCGTCTCGCGCTCGCGCGCCTCGGCAAGCAGCTGCTCCCACAGGGCGGCGTCGTGTAGCTGCCAGCCCTCAAAGCCCCAGCGCTCGCGTGCGGCGCCCGGGGCGCGGTTGGTCAGAATGTTCACGGCCTCCAGCAGCAGACCGCCGCCGGCGCATGAGGCATCGATCAGCGTGGGAAGGGCTTCATTCTCGTAATCGTCAGCCGTTAACTCGCGCTCGCACAGTGCGGTCCAGCCGACCTGTGCCAGCACCAGGGCGGCGTAGTCGGGGCGCAGCACGTGCGTACCCTCGCCGGCGCGGGTCGCTGCGGGCGGCAGACGCTTGAACAGCGGATCGCCCGAAAGGTCCAGGCTGATGCTCGCGCGGCGCTGACGCAGCGAAAGCAGCAGGTGAACATCGGGATCGGTGGCGTTGACATCGGCGCGACGGCCCGTGGTTTCGGCCAAGCGGTCGCACAATGCGTCCTTGGCGCGCAGGGCCGAGAAGCGCGTGTTGCGCAGCTGCTCGGTCACGCCGCGGGCGGTGATGGCGATGGTGGCGCCGGGGCGGATGACGGTCTCCCAGGCGATGTCGTAAACGCTGTCGTACAGTTCATCGGCATCCTGCGCCTCAAAGCGCCCGAGTACCACGAACACGCGGCTCGCCAGGCGCGACCACAGACAGGCGCGGTAGCCTTGCTCGAGCTCGCCCTCAAATGTAGCGCGGCCCTTCAGCCGGCGAACATGCGAAAGCCCGAGGCGTTTAAGCTCATCGGCGAGTGCGGACTCAAAGCCCTCGGGGCAGCTTGCGTAAAATTCCATGGGTGACCTCTCTGGTTGCGTCGCTCCATTATATGATGGATGCTTCGTTTGCCCTTATCCTCGAAAGGAACCCATATGATTGATGCGTGTCCCGAACCCGCTGTGCTCTTTTTTGACGTGGACGGCACGCTGACGTCGTTCGATCCCGACGATATGACCGATAAGGACTTTTCGGCGGTTCGCCCTTCGCAGGCGGTGATCGAGGCGTTTCATCGTCTGCGCGACGCAGGGCACAAGGCGTTTATCTGCACGGGTCGCCCCCTGTGGCTCATTGCCGATAGCCTGCGTGCGCTCGACCCCGCGGGTGTCGTTGCCATGGCGGGAGCGACGCTCGAGGTCGAGGGCCGCGTGGTGCATGAGGATTGCTTTGACGAGGACGTTATCGCGGAGCTCGCGCGCCGTATGGCCGCGGCAGGGATTGAGGCCTTTTTCGAGACCAACGTGGCTACTTTTGCCCTGGAACCCGCGGGTGTTGAGCAGTCGTCTCTGATCGGCACTTCTGTGGTGCACAGCACCGAGGAGATGCGCGTCGACGGCCGTCTGCGCGTGGGCAAGGTGTGCATCGTCGCGAGCTACCTGGCTCGCGTAGCCAACGATGACGGCTTTATCGATCGCGAGTTTGAGCTGTGCAACACCGGTGGTCAGAATCGCGAGCTGAGCCCCAAGGGCATTGACAAGGGTGTGGGCGTGGCGCGAGCGCTGGCGTATCTGGGCCGCGAGGGAAATGCGCGCACCTTTGGCTTTGGCGACTCGGGCAACGACCTGGGCATGCTCGCCGCCGTCGAGACGGCCGTAGCTATGGGCAACGCCATGCCCGAGGTCAAGGCGGTCGCCGACTACGTGACCGATGACGTCGCACACGACGGTACCGTCACGGCTATGCGCCACTTTGGCTTGATTTAATACATGGCCGGGTCGCCTGCATTGGGGGCGACCCGGCCATGTGAGCTATTTTGCAATATAGAGTTTGGGATGACTGTGGCTGCTCTCGATTGCCGCTGTCATGATACCTTCGCTGTCCCCATCGATGATGATGCCGTCGAGGTCATCGATCTGTGCGGACTGATAAAAGCTCGTCTTATTGAACTTACCCTGGTCGACCATCATGTAGCTCAGGTTCGAGTTGGTTAGATACATGCGCTTGATCATGGCAGAGAAGTCGTGCTCAACGGTAAAGCCGTGGTCGGGATGGAATCCGTCGGCGCTGACAAATGCCTTGTCGGCATGAAGCTTGCTCATGCAGTCGAACGTCAGCGCGCCCGCGAGATAAAGGTGGCCCTTTCGCACGGAACCACCTAACAGCACTACCGAAGCGTTGGGCAGATTGAAGCTGGCATAGTTTGCGATGGCAAGATCGCCGGTGATGATGGTGATGTCGCGCTTGTCTATGAGGGCTTTAGTGAAGTAAAAGCCCGTGGTGCCGATGTCGATCACCAAAACGTCACCATCGTCAACAAGAGTTGCTGCGGTCGCGGCGATAGCCTCCTTGGCTTCGACTTGGACATTGATGCGCTCTTCGGGATACGAGATTGCAGTGGAACGTGAAAGCGATACTGCTCCGCCGCGCACACGACGCAATTTGCCTTCCGATTCCAGTGAGACGAGGTCGTGTCGTGCGGTGACTTCCGAAACCGAAAAGCGACGGACGATGTCGGATACCGAGATATTCGGCTTTTCCGCCAGCCAGTTCATGATAAATCGCTGACGCTCGGCGGGTGAAAGGTCTGAAGTAGATGCCATGTGTCGCTCCTTATGAACGAAAGGCGAAAGAAATGCCTTTCGTAATCGAAATATAACGTATCGATATGAAAAGAACAAGGCAAAATCGAGTGAACGAGATGAATGACACGCTTTGCTTTTATTTGTGTTAGTAGTTGGCCTGACATGCAGAATGCCTGTAATAGCCAGTAAAGAGTCTTGCCTGGAAGGTGTTCACAAAAAGTGAGGTACGCTCACGCCCGATAATCGACCGTTCGCGGAAAGTTGGCAATTGAGCTTTCGATATCTTTTGAAATAGTTTATAAAAGAAAACCGAAAAGCTTTTGAAACAAAGAAAAAGGCTTTCGATAGCAATAGTGCTAGATGAGAAAGGACCGAACATGGCAATCAAGGTGTTTGCCGACGGCGCTAACCTCGAGGGTATGCTTGACATGCACGACAACGGCAACGTTCAGGGCTTCACGACCAATCCTTCCCTTATGAAGGCCGGCGGCGTGACCGACTACCGCGCTTTTGCCAAGACGGTTCTTGAGCACATCACCGATGTGTCAGTCTCGTTCGAGGTGTTTGCCGACGACGAGGCGGGTATGGAGGCCGAGGCTCGCGAGATCGCAACCTGGGCGGACAACGTCTACGTTAAGATCCCGGCGCTCAACACCAAGGGCGAGTCCACCGCAGCGTTGGTCAAGCGCCTTTCTGCCGATAGTATCAAGGTGAATGTCACCACCATCTTCACGCCCGAGCAGGTCGACGAGTTCGTCGATGCCGTCTCTGCCGAGACCCCCTCTATTCTGTCCATCTTCGCCGGCCGTATCGCCGATACCGGCGTCGATCCGCTGCCCCTCATGGCAGAGTCCGTAAAGAAGGCTGCCGTCAAGCCCGCCGCCGAGGTTCTCTGGGCATCCACGCGTGAGGTACTCAACATCTTCCAGGCAGAGTCTGTTGGCTGCCAGATCATCACGGTCCCCAATGCCCTTCTCGCCAAGCGCAAGAATTTCGGGAAAGATTTGCTCGAGTACTCGCTTGATACGGTCAAGGGCTTTGCCCGCGACATTCAGGCGCTTGGTTTTCATATCCTGCCCGAGGAGTAGGGAGCTGTCATGCTGACCGATCTTCTTAAACCCGAGCTTGTTGCCTGCCATGTCCAGGCCTCCGATTGGGAGGAAGCGATTAGGGCATGTGGCAAGCTGCTCGTTGACGCGGGCAAATGCGACCAGAGCTATGTCGACGCCATGATTTCATCGGTTCACAAATTTGGCCCCTATATGGTTCTGGAAGAGGGTATCGCCATGCCCCACGCCCAGGCCGATGGCAATGTGAGCGAAGCGGGAATCTGCATCGTCACGCTTGATCCTGCGGTTGCATTTGGACACGAGGATTTCGATCCGGTTCACGTACTCGTGGGCATTTGCGCGCCCGACCCCAAGGCTCATCTTGGTTGCTTGGCGGAGCTTTCGCAGATGTTCGAGGACGAGGACTGCGTTGCCAAGCTCAGCGCGTGCGGTACGCCCGAGCAGGTTTTGGAGACCATGCGTTCATTCTTTTAGGCCTTAATGGCACGGCGATGCGTCGCCGCTTTTGGATAGACGGAAAATCCGTCACGTGTAGGAGAGGAAGGTTGCCATGCATATCATCACTGTATGCGGAAACGGCATCGGGTCCAGCCTGATGCTCGCTGGCAAAGTCGAGGAGCTTTGTGAGGAGGAGGGCATCAAGGCCGACGTTGAGTCTATGGACCTGAACGGTGCTTCTTCCGCAAATCCGGATCTGTTCATTACCGTTAAGGAGCTCGCTCCCGAGCTTCACGGTAACGTCGTGATCGTTCGCAGCTACGTGAACAAGAAGAAGATCCGCGAAGACGCCCTCGAGGCAATCAAGGCGGCCGCCGCTAACGCCTAAAGCGGCACAAAAAGGGGCGGTTCCCTGTGGAAGAGGGAAACGCGCCCACGTTAAAAAGAAAGGAAGCCCAGATGCAAGTCATCCTTCCCATACTTGAGTTTATCCAATCGATTCTGACCAAGCCAGCATGGATTATGGGTCTGTTCGCTTTTGTGGGCCTTGTCGCGCTTAAGCGTCCCGCCCACAAGGTGATGACAGGCACCCTGAAGCCGATCCTTGGCTACATCATGCTGTCTGCCGGCGCCGCTGTTGTTCAGGAGAACCTTGCTCCGCTGGGTACCTTCATCGAGACCGGTTTCCACATCACCGGCGTCGTGCCCAACAACGAGGTTGTCGTTTCGATGGCTCAGAGCGTCCTCGGCGTTCAGACCATGATGATCCTGATTCTCGGCTACGTCGTGAACATTATCATTGCCCGCTTTACCAAGTTTAAGTACATCTTCCTGACGGGCCATCACAGCATGTTCATGGCTTGCCTGCTGTCTGCCGTTCTGCAGGCATCTGGCTTCCAGGATGTCCAGCTTGTCATCGTGGGCGGCATGTTCCTGGGCCTCGTGAGCGCTATGCTTCCCGCCGTTGGTCAGCGTTTCACCGAGAAGGTTACCGATGGCGATGAAATCGCCATGGGCCACTTCGGTTCACTCGCCTATTACATCTCCGCTGCAGTCGGTACGCTTTTTGCTAAGGACGCCGAGGAGAACAGCACCGAGAAGATTGAGGTTCCCGAGAAGTTCTCCTTCCTGCGCGACACCACCATCTCCACGGCTCTTACCATGGCCTTCTTCTACCTGGTTACCGCTTTCGCCGCTTACATCGCAGATCCTGCGGTCGTTACCAAGACCGCTGGCGGCGACAATGTAATCGTCTACGCCCTGACCTGTGCCCTGTCCTTCGCCGTCGGTGTCACTATCGTCTACAACGGCGTTCGTATGATCCTTGCCGACCTGGTCCCGGCTTTCCAGGGCATCTCCAACAAGCTGATCCCCGGCGCCATCCCCGCCGTCGACTGCGCCGTCTTCTTCCCCTATGCTCCCACCGCCGTCATCCTCGGCTTTGTTGCCTCCTTCATCGGTGGCGTGGTCGGTATGTTCATCGTGGGCGCTACCTTGGGCATCTTCATCATCCCGGGCATGGTTCCCCACTTCTTCTGCGGTGCTACCGCAGGCATCTACGGCAATGCTACCGGCGGTCGCAAGGGCGCAGCTCTTGGTGCTTTCGTCAACGGCCTGCTCATCACCTTTGCCCCGGCTCTGCTCCTGCCTGTTCTTGACGTCTTTGGCTTCAAGAACACTACGTTCGGCGACTTCGATTTCTCCGTCATTGGTATTACGCTTGGCCGCGCTGCCGAGGCCTTCGGTACCACCGGTGTCTACGCGATTCTCGCTGTCCTTCTGGTCGTCGCCTTCGTCCCCAACTTCATCCACACCAAGGGTGCTGTGATTAACCACGTTGAGGAAGAGTAATCCAGGCATACGTTAAGCCCTAATCGGGCGGAGCTCCGATAACCGGCTCCTACACGAAAAGGCGGCGTCATCTCTTGTGAGGTGCCGCCGCCTTTTTTCTTGAAGCGAGTGTGGATTCGATTGGTTTTGCTGTAAATAAGCGCCGTGAACGGAAATGGCGCAGCGCGCCGAAAAACCGTTTTGCCGCTGGAAAGTCTTTGATAAAAGTGGTAAAGATGCTAAACCGTTTACCGATAAAGCTTAAAAGCTGCAGCTCAAACCTAGGTAAGCATGGCTAAAGTGTTTACCAGCTCAATGGCCTTATGCAAACGAAAGGAATCAGGCAGATGGCAATCAAGGTGTTCGCTGACGGTGCAAACCTCGAGGGCATGCTCGACATGTACGAGAACGGCAACGTTCAGGGTTTCACGACCAACCCGTCCCTTATGAAGAAGGGCGGCGTGACGGATTACCGCGCGTTTGCCAAAGAGGTCCTGACCCATATCACCGATGTGTCCGTTTCGTTTGAGGTCTTTGCCGACGACGTCGAGACCATGGAGGTCGAGGCCCGCGAGATCGCTACCTGGGCCGAGAACGTCTACGTTAAGATCCCGTGCGTGACCACCAAGGGTGAATCCACCGCCGAGCTGGTCCGCAAGCTTTCGGCCGACGGCATCAAGGTCAACGTCACCACCATCTTTACGCCTACGCAGGTCGATGAGATGGTCGAGGCCGTTGACGCCGAGACGCCGTCCATCATCTCGCTCTTTGCCGGCCGCATCGCCGACACCGGCGTCGACCCCATTCCGTTTATGACGGAGTCGGTTAAGAAGGCCGCCGCCAAGCCCAACTGTGAGGTCCTGTGGGCGTCCACGCGCGAGCTCATCAACATTTACCAGGCCGAGGCCTGCGGTTGCCAGATCATTACGGTGCCCAACAGCATCCTGGCCAAGCGGAAGAACATCGGTCGCGACCCGTACGAGGTCTCGCTCGACACCGTCCGCGGCTTTGCCAAGGATATCGCCGCTCTGGGCTTCCATATTCTACCGTAACGCGAACACTGGCTACGCCGCGGGCTGCTCGCCCCGGCCTTTCCTTTCCCTATCGCTCACGCGCTTCGCGAGGGTCGCGCTAGGCAAAGGAAAGGCCGGAACTGCCGACACGAGCTTGCCAGCAAGTTGGCGCTTGGCTTCTATATCCTGCCGTGGGCAAAGGTACCCCCGCCTGCGCCGTGCAAAATCGAGAGTATTCAGCAGGGTAAAGGCTTTTACCAGTTGGTTGAAGAACGGAACAGCCCCCGTTTTGGCTCTGGTGGCGCCAAAACGGGGGCTGTTTTTGACTTTATCGTCTCTGCGGGGCATCCGGAACGGCGGAATTTGCAGAATACTCGCGATTTTGCACGTCGCTACCGGGGGGACCCTTGCTTTGGCGGTTTACTTCCCCTGCACCATGGTGAGGGAGATCTTTTTGCGGTCGCGATCGACCTTCTCGACCCACACCTTGACCGTATCGCCGACGCGCACCACGTCGCTCGGGTGCTTGACGAAGCGGTTGGCCAGCTTGGAGATGTGTACGAGGCCGTCCTGGTGCACGCCCACGTCGACGAACGCGCCAAAGTCGACGACGTTGCGCACCGTGCCCTTGAGTTCCATGTCGGGCTCCAGGTCGTCGATGGAAAGTGCCGAGCGGCTAAAGACCACCTCGGGCGCGTCGTCGCGTGGGTCGCGACCGGGCTTCTTGAGTTCGTTGACAATGTCGATGAGCGTGAGGGTGCCGCAGTCCAGGTCGCTTGCCAGCGCCGAGATGCTGCCCAGACGGCGCTCAATGTCGGGCACGCCGCCGCGGCTGAGCTCGCTGGCTTTAACGCCTGCGCGCTCCAGGACGGCCGTGGCCACCTCGTAGCTCTCGGGGTGGACGCTTGTCGCGTCGAGCGGGTTCTTGCCACCGCTGATGCGCAGGAAGCCCGCGGCGTTGAGATATGCCTTGGGTCCCAGTTTGGGGACCTTCTTGAGCTGGCGGCGATCGGTAAAGGCGCCGTTTTCCTCGCGGTAGGCCACGATGTTTTTGGCCACGCTCGGCGTGATGCCCGATACGTATCCCAGCAGGCTCGCGCTCGCGGTGTTGACGTCGACGCCCACGCGGTTGACGACGTCTTCCACCACATGGCCCAACGTGCGCGAAAGTTCGGCCTGGTCAAGGTCGTGCTGGTACTGGCCAACGCCGATGGACTGGGGCGGAATCTTAACGAGCTCTGCCAGCGGGTCCTGCAGGCGGCGGCCCAGGCTCATGGCGCCACGAACGGTGACGTCCAGGTCGGGGTATTCCTGACTGGCGAGCTCGGAGGCGGAGTACACCGACGCGCCGGCCTCGTTGACGATGGTGTATCGCAGCCCAGGCGCCTGCTCGGCGATGAACTCCGAGACGACTTCCTCGGTCTCACGGCTGGCGGTGCCGTTGCCGATGACGATGGTGTTGACGTCGTCCTTCTTGACGAGGCGGGTGAGCTCGCGCTTAGTGCCGGCGACGTCGTGGCGCGGTTTGGTGGGGTAGACCACGCCGTGGTCGAGCAGCTTGCCGGTCTCGTCCATGACGGCGACCTTGCAGCCAGTGCGGTAGCCCGGGTCGAGCGCGAGCACGCGGGCGCCTCGCACGGGGCGTGCCGAGAGTAGACCCTCGAGATTCTTGGCAAAGACGTTGATGGCCTCGGTCTGGGCGCGAACGGTGAGTTTGGCGCGGGCCTCGCGCTCTAGCGAGGGGGCCATGAGGCGCTTGTAGCCGTCGGCGATGGCGGCATCGAAGATGGGAGCAAACACGCCCTGACGGCGGGGCCAACGGCTTCCAAGGCGTGCCGTGGCGGCAGCGCCGTCGACGTTTACGCGCACGCGGAGCTTGCCCTCGCGTTCACCGCGGTCGATAGCCAGCACGCGGTGGTTGGGTATACGGCGCAGTGGCTCGTCATAGCTGTAGTACGGCTCGTAGGGGGTCTTCTCGGCGGGGTCGGTGGCCTCGACGACGATGTCAGCGGTGTTTTGCGTAAAGGCGCGCAGGTCGGCGACGTTCTCGGGATCTTCGGCCACCGTCTCGGCCACGATGTCGGCGGCGCCGGCGAGCGCCTTTTCGGGCGTGTCGAAGCCGGCCTCCTCGTTGACGTAGTCCGCGGCGGCGTCGAGCGCGCTGCCCTTGGCCGAGGCCTGCATGATGATCATGTTGGCGAGCGGCTCCAGGCCGGCCTCGCGTGCCTTCTGCGCGCGGGTCATGCGCTTTTTGCGGTAGGGCTTGTAGAGGTCCTCGACACGCTGGAGCTGTGTGGCCTCGCGAATCTGTTGCTCGAGCTCGGGCGTGAGTTTGCCCTGGGCGCCGATGAGCAGAATGACGTCCTCTTTGCGCTGCTCAAGATTACGCAGGTAGGACAGGCGCTCGTCGAGCGCGCGCAGGGCGACATCGTCCATGCCGCCCGTGGCTTCCTTGCGGTAGCGCGAGATAAAGGGAATGGTGTTTCCCTCGTCGATGAGCTTGACGGCCGCCTCGACGTTGGCGGCCTTAAGGTTGAGCTCGCGCGCGAGCTGGGCGATAAGATCCATGGGACTCCTTGCGTTTAAGGTGCGTTTGCAACACAGGGCTACCAAGGATACCACCCGTCCCAAAAGACTGTTTTGAGGCCGCGCCATGAAAACGGCCTATCTACTACGTTTGAACCGCATGGGTCGACCATACCTGGTTTTTCCGAAAATACGCAACCCGTCTATCTGCGGTTTTGATTTTACGAAATTCGGCATGGTTGAGGGTAATCGGTTAAACGTAGTAGATAGGCCCATTTCGTGGCGAACGAATCGAACGGAGGTGCAAAATGGCCCCCGCTTTAGAAAATCGTCGGCGAAGTACCAAAAAGCCCCGCGGGCAGGAGGCTGCTCGCGGGGCAGAGAAGAGGGGCTTGTCGATAGCGGGCCGAGGGGCTCGGCGCAGGGTTTCTGCCGCGGCCCACCCTGGGGCGTTACAGCTCGACGAGCTGGCCGGTCTCGGCGGCCTCCTTGATGGCGTTGAGAAGCGTGAGCGTCTTAACGTTGTCGGCGGGGGTCACGACGGGCTCGACCTCGCGGCGGACAACCTTCACAAAGTGCTTGAGCTGCATCTTGTGCGGCAGCGCCGGGTCGACGGCCGGGATCTCCATCTGCAGCGGCTTGTGCCAGTTGGAGGCGCCGTCGTAGGAGAACTGGTGCAGGCGGGGCAGCGAAAGGGCGCCCTTAGTTCCGCCGATAAAGTAGGCGTCGGCGTCGAAGGGACGGTACTGCGGGTCCTCGCGAGCGGTGGCCTCCCAGTTCCAGGGGCTGGCGGTGGCGTCGGAGATGGTCATGCTCGCAAGCGCGCCATCGGCAAAACGGACGTTGACCACGGCGGAGTCCTCGGTCTCAAAACCGCGGGCGGCGCTGGACTGCATGCCCTGGACGGCAACGGGCTCGCCCAGCAGGTAACGGAGCAGGTCGACGTCGTGCACCAGGTTGACCAGGATCGGGCCGGCACCCTTCTTGCGGCGCCACTCGACGTCGAAGTACTCGTCGTTCTTATAGATCATGTAGTGGAAGCTCGACACGGTGAGCTTGCCCAGCTCGCCGGACTCGATGATCTCCTTGGCCTTGTTGACGAAGGGGTTGTGGCGACGGTGCTGACCCACGAGCACGGGCACGCCGGCGGTCTCGGCCTCGGCGGCAAAGGCCTGGGCATCCTCGAGGTCGTTGGAGATCGGCTTTTCGACCAGCGGCACGATGTTGCGCTTGACGGCCTCGCGGGCGACGCCCAGGTGCAGGTCGTTGGGCGTGGCGATGATGACGGCCTCGGGCTTGACCTCGTCCATCATCTGGGCGGGATCGGTAAAGAACGGCACGCCGGCGGTCTCGGCCGTGGCGCGGGCGCCCTCAAAGGCGTCGGCGATGGCGACGAGCTCGGCCTCGGGCTCCTCGGTGACAAAGCGGATGTGGTTGCGGCCCATGGCGCCGGCGCCGATGACGGCAATGCGGACGGGGTTGAGCTCAGACATTTCGACTCCTTAATACTGGTGACCGGTGGAATGCGACAAAGGGGCTGTCCCTTTGTCGCATCGGTAAAACTAGGCGGACTTCTTCTTGCTGTCGGAGACCATCATGTAGACGGTGAGTACGACGGCGATGGCGGCGATCACAATGGCGCCGTAGAAGGACTGCTGGTAGGCGGCGCTGCCGGCCTCGGCGTGATACAGCACGGCGGTGATGGGCTGGCTGATCCAGGTGGAAGCGGCATAGCCCAAAAACATGATGCCGTAGTTGACGCCGATGTTGCTGGTACCGAAGGCGCCACCGGTGAGCGGCGGGTAGATGACGAGCAGGGCGCCAAAGCTAAAGCCGAGCAGGGCGAGCGCCACAAAGAACATGCTCTGCGTAAAACTCATCGACATGATGACGAGTGCGATGATGGTGACGACAAGGCTGATGAGCAGCGACTTATAGGCGCCGAGCTTGTCGATGATCTGGCCAAAGGACAGACGGCCAACCAGGTTGGCGCAGGTGTTGACGGAGACCACCACGCCGCCGAGGGCGACGGCAGCGGCGCTCGTGGGGTCGGCGAAGAGCTGGACGGCGGCGATGGAGGCAACCTTGCCGACGAGCAGGGTGCCGGCGGTGGCGGCAAAGGCGAAGGTGATGATGAGGACCCAGAAGCGCGGGGTCTTGACCATCTCGCCCGGGGTGAGGTCGCCGAAGGTGCCAGCGTGGGCGCCGCCCTTGGGGGCCTCGAAGCCCTCGGGCAGCCAACCGGCCTCGGGGGCCTTCAGGAACAGGGCGGATGCGGCGATCATCACAAAGAAGATGACGCCGAGCGCCTTAAGGGCGCCGAAGATGCCAAGGCTCGGGATGAGCAGCGAGGCGAGCACCGGGGACAGCACAGCGGGGCCGGCGGTCGAAGCGGCCAGGGTGATGCCGGAGGCGAGACCCTTCTTGTCGATGAACCACTTCTGACCCGTGGTGAGCGCCGGGTTGTAGCCCAGGCCGTTGCCGACGGCGGCGACGAGCGAGAACCACAGGTAGAACTGCCACGGCTCGGTGACGGTGCCGGACATGAACCAGCCCACGCCGTAGCACACGGCGGCGGCGATCACGACGTTGCGGGGGCCGATCTTATCGGAGATGCGGCCGGCGAAGATGCCCGTCACGGCCATGATGGTCTGGAAGACGGGGAAGGCCCAGGTAAGGGCGCTGGACCACTCGGGGTAAACGGCGAGCAGGTTTTTGCTCACGACGGAATACAGCGCGATGGAGCTGATGAAGAACATGGTGACGCACGCGGCGGAAAGCACGACGGCGCGACCCTTGTTGGAGTTGGTGGAAGCCATTGGACTCTTTCTAATCGATGCGGAGAGGGGAAGGGTTTGCCCTGCGCCCTTCTTTACTGGGCTGGTTTACTGGTCGGTCGGCTTGGCGACGCCGGACTCATCGGACCAGAGCTCGACACCCTTGTTCTTAAGGTAGTTGTCGGCGTATGCACGACGGCCGCCGGGCTTGGCGGTGAGGTCGCCCATCATGTTGGAGAAGCCGCCGTCGACCTTGATGGCGTCGCCGGTGGTAAAGTCCGAGCGCTTGGACGCCAGGAACATGACGGCGTTGGCGATATCGCTGACCTCGCCGATGCGGCGCGTGGCGATCAGGCGGCTGCGGCTCTTCTCGACCTCGGGGTCGGCATAGAAGTTGGCCGACATGGGGGTCTTGACGAAGCAGGGCTCGACGCAGTTGGAGCGCACACCATACGGGCCCCACTCGGCGGCGAGCATCTTGGACATCATGTTGACGCCGGCCTTGGTGGAGCTGTACACGCCCGAGAACGTCTCGGGGGAGTGGCTGGCGACGGTGGAGATGTGCACCAGGCGGCCCTGGCCGGCCTTGATCATCTCGCGACCAAAGCGCTGCGAGGTGATGAAGTAACCGGTGAGATTGACGTTGAGCACCTGCTCCCAGTCGCTCAGCGGCAGGTCCTCCATGGCGGCGAAGCGCAGGATGCCGGCGGTGTTGACGAGAACGTCGACGCGGCCGAAGTCGGCGATGGTGGCGTCGACGGCGGCCTGAACCTCGGCCTCGTCGGTGGCGTTCATCTTGTAACCCTCGGCGTGGATGCCAAACTCGGCGGCGAGGTCGGCGGCAGCGGCCTTGACCTTTTCTTCGTCTAGATCGAGCAGGACGACGTTGGCGCCGTTGCGGGCGAACTCGCGGCAAATCTCGACGCCCATACCGCCGAGTGCGCCGGTCACGGCGCAGACATCGCCCTCGAGCTTAAGCCAGTTGCTCATAGGAACTTCCCTTCTTGTGCCTCCCGGTGGGTCGCTCCCATTAACCGACCCACGTGGTTTTCGCTGGTTATCGTATGCTTTGCATTTGCGCAGGTGAATTGCATATTTGTTAGAATGGCGTTAACCGTAGGTTTACACCGTGTGCCGCAATTTGCCTGTGCTGAGCATGTGACCTGCGAAAACGACCCCCTGCGGCACCGTGTGGCCGTACGAGCGAAAACGGAGAGATGACGTGTACGATCGACGACTTGAGGCCATTTCGGCCGCCGCGGAGCTGGGAAGTTTCTCGCGCGCCGCGGCAAAGCTGCGCGTGTCGACGCCGGCGCTCGTCAAGCAGGTATCGGGGTTCGAGGCTGAGTTCGGCATTACGCTGTTCGAGCGTTCGCATTCGGGCGTCAAGGTGACGCCGGCGGGGGCGTTGCTGGTCGACGATGCACGCTCGATCATGCGCCAGTCCGAGGATGCCCTGCGCCGTGCCCGACGCGCAGCGGGCGATGGCGGCGCGGTGCGCCTGGGCGTATCGATGATGTGCCCAGGCCGTCAGACGCTTTCGATGTGGACGGGCGTGCACGAGTTGGAGCCGTCGTTGCGCTTTGAGATCGTGCCGGTGAGCGACCTGTACGACGAGCGCGAGACCGTTATGCGCAGCTTGGGCCGCGAGGTCGATGTGGTGCAGTCGAGCTTTTCGACCCCGCGCTGGGGCGATGCGTGCCAAAAGCTCCTCATCGTCAACGTGCCGTTTTATATCGATGTGCCGCGCACGAGCTCACTTGCGCGCAAGAGCCGCATTACGGTCGCCGATCTGGAGGGCATGCGTCTGCGCGTGCTCCGCCACGGCAACGACGCCATGGACAGTCTGCGCATCGACCTTTTGGCCGACGGCGGCGTGGACGTGATCGACGTGGACAGCTTCGACTTCGCACTCTTTAACGATGCCGAGGAAAAAGGGCGACGCGGTACTCACCTGCGGCGCGTGGTCGGGCGTGCATCCGGCCTTTGTGGGCGTGCCGTTCCTGTGCGGCCGCGAGGTGCCGGTCTATCTGCACTACCCGCTCGAGCCCACCCTCCAAGTACAAAAATTCGTCAACGCCATGGCCCAACTCCTCAAGTAGCTAATTTGTGTGACAAAGGGACAGTCCCTTTGTTACACAAAACGAGGCCCTGGCCAAACGGCCAGGGCCTCGCAAACTTTTATTCCGTTTTAAATGACGGGCTGATCGCGCGCAGGAGGGCGCCCCGGGGGCGGCGGGGTATTTCCTCCGCGCGCAGTTTCGCAGCGAAGCGAGAATGTTTGAGCACGGAGGTTACACCCCGGCCCGCCTGGGAGACCTCCGTGGAACAAACCTACCTACTCGAGCTCAAACGCTCCGGTATAGAGCTGATAGTAGTATCCGCGCTTGGCGATCAGCTCGTCGTGGTTGCCGCGCTCGATGATGCGGCCGTGGTCCAGGCAGATGATCGCGTCGGAGTTGCGCACGGTGCTCAGGCGGTGTGCGATGACAAACGTCGTGCGGCCCTCCATGAGCTTGTCCATGCCCGCCTGCACGATTGCCTCGGTGCGGGAGTCGATGGAGCTCGTGGCCTCGTCCAGAATCATCGCCGGCGGATCGGCGACGGCGGCGCGCGCGATCGAGATCAGCTGGCGCTGGCCCTGCGACAGCTGCGCGCCGTTGCCGGTGAGCATGGTGTCGTAGCCGTCGGGCAGGCGGGTGATAAAGTCGTCCGCTCCCGCGAGCTTGGCCGCCTTGATGCACTCCTCGTCGGTGGCGTCCAGGTTGCCGTAGCGGATGTTGTCCATCACGGTGCCGGTGAACAGGTTCACGTCCTGCAGCACCACGCCCAGCGAGCGACGCAGGTCGGACTTGCGAATCTTGTTGACGTTGATGCCGTCGTAGCGGATCTTGCCGTCGGCAATGTCGTAGAAGCGGTTGATGAGGTTGGTGATGGTCGTCTTACCGGCACCGGTGGCACCGACAAACGCGACCTTCTGGCCCGGCTTGGCGTACACAGACACGCCGTGCAGCACCTCGTGGTCGGGCGTGTAGCCAAAGTCCACGTTATCCATGACCAGGTCACCACGCAGCGGCACGTACTCGATCTCGCCGGTCGCGCGGTGCGGGTGCTTCCAGGCCCACATGCCGGTGCGGTGGTCGGCCTCCTCGAGCTGCCAGGTGTCGGGATTCACCTGTGCGTTGACAAGCGTCACGTAGCCCTCGTCGGCCTCGGGCTCCTCGTCGAGTAGCTCAAAGATACGCTCGGCGCCGGCAAGGCCCATGACCACGGCGTTGATCTGCTGCGAGATCTGGCCGATCTGGCCGCAGAACTGCTTGGTCATGTTGAGGAAAGGCACCACGACGGCGATGGAGAGCGCCATGCCCGAGAGGCTCAGGTTGGGCACGCCCAGCGCCAGGAAGATGCCGCCGGTCAGCGCGACCAGCACGTAGAGCAAGTCGCCCAGGTTCCCGAGGATCGGCATGAGGATGTTGGCGTACATGTTGGCCTTCTGCGAGACCTCGAAGAGCTTCTCGTTGCGCTCGTCAAAATCGGCCTCGGCGGCGGACTCGTGACAGAACGCCTTGACGACTTTCTGGCCGTTCATGACTTCCTCGATATGGCCCTCGACCACGCCGAGCTCGGTCTGCTGCGCGATAAAGAAGCGCGCGGAGTTGGAGCCGAGCAGCTTGGTCATAAAGGTCATAAAGGCGACGCCGGCAATGATGACCAGGCACATCCACATGCTGTAGTACAGCATGATGAAGAACACGGTGACGATGACGATGATCGTCATGAGCAGGTTGGGCAGCGACTGGCTGATCATCTGGCGCAGTGTGTCGATGTCGTTGGTGTAGTGGCTCATGATGTCGCCGCGCTGGTGCGTGTCGAAGTAGCGGATCGGCAGGTCCTGCATGCGGTTGAACATCTTCTCGCGCAGCTTCTCGAGCGAGCCCTGCGTGATGACGGCCATGGCGCGGTTCCAGAAAAGCGAGGAGGCGACGCCTACGGCGTAGATGCAGCCGAGGGTGGTCACGAGCTTCAGAATCTTGGGCTGCGCGGCCGTCCAGTCGCCCGACTGCCACGATTCGCTAATGACCTGCAGCGCGCTCTGGAGAAACGTCGCGCCGATGGAGTTGATGATGGCGCAGAGCACAACGCCGGCGACGACGAGGGGCAAAAGCACGGGGTAGAAGCCAAAGAGCATCTTGATCAGGCGCGTCATGGTGCCGCCCTTGCGGTTGCGCGCGCGCTCGGCGGTAGCTGCCTTACTCATGTGCCTCGCCTCCTTCCTGGGTCTGAGCTTGCGGCGCGGATGCCTCGGTGTTGGCTGCGACGGTCTCGGCCGCCTCCTCGCCCTCGGCACTCATCTTGTTTTGCGAGGTAAAGGTCTCGCGGTAGATCTCGCTCGTCTTGAGCAGCTCGTCATGGTTGCCGATGTCCTTGATGCGGCCACCCTCCATGACGATGATGCGGTCAGCATCCTGCACGGAGCTAATACGCTGGGCGATGATGAGTTTGGTCGTGTTGGGCAGGTAGCTCGCCAGGCCCTCGCGGATCTTGGCGTCGGTCTTGGTGTCGACGGCGCTCGTGGAGTCGTCCAGGATCAGAATCTTGGGGCGACGCAGCAGGGCGCGCGCGATGCACAGGCGCTGCTTCTGGCCGCCGGAGACGTTGGAGCCGCCCTGCTCAATCCAGGTGTCGTAGCCCTTGGGGAAGCCGTCGACGAACTCGTCGGCGCAGGCCAGATGTGCGGCCTCGCGGACTTCCTCGTCGGTGGCGTTCGGGTCGCCCCAGCGCAGGTTCTCGGCGATGGTGCCGCTAAACAGCACGTTTTTCTGCAGGACCATGGCTACCTGGTGGCGCAGCGCGTCCAGGTCGTAGTCGCGCACGTCTACGCCGCCGACGCGCACGGTGCCCTCGGTGACATCGTACAGGCGGGCGATCAGGTTCACGAGCGTCGACTTGGCCGAGCCGGTGCCACCGATAATGCCGATGGTCTCGCCGCTCTTAATATGCAGGTCGATATCGTCGAGCGCCTGGCGGCGGGCATGCTCGGAATACTTAAAGCTCACGTGATCGAAGTCGATGGAGCCGTCGGCAACCTCGTGCACGGGCTCGGTCGGGTTGGCGATCGTGGGCTCGGCGGCCAGCACCTCGGTAATGCGGTGCGCCGACTCGTCTGCCATGGTTACCATGACAAAGATCATCGACAGCTGCATTAGGCTCATCAGAATCTGGAAGCCGTAGGTAAAGATGGAGGAGAGCTGGCCCACGTCGAACAGGGTGCCCTGGCTCGTGATGATGAGCTTGGAGCCCAGGTAGATGATGACGACGAACGCGCCGTTGACGCAGATGTTCATCATGGGGTTGTTAAAGGCAAGGAGCTTCTCGGCGCGGGTGAAGTCCATCTGGACGTCGCGCGCAGCGGTCGCGAACTTCTCCTTCTCAAAGTCTTCGCGCACATAGCTCTTGACCACGCGCATGCCGGTGACGTTTTCCTCGACGGATTCGTTGAGGGCGTCGTACTTGTGGAACACGCGGGCAAAGATCGGACGTACCTTGTAGATGATAAAGAACAGGCCAAAGCCCAGCAGTGGGATGATGACCAGGTAGACAAACGAGACGCTGCCGCCCATGGCGTAGGCCATGGTAAAGGCGAAGATCAGCACCAGCGGCGAGCGCACGGCGATGCGAATGAGCATCATAAAGGCCTGCTGCACGTTGTTGATGTCGGTGGTGAGGCGGGTGACGAGCGAGGAGCTCGAGAACTCGTCGATGTTGGCGAAGCTGAACGTCTGGATCTTGTAGAACAGGTCGTGACGCAGGTTCTTGGCAAAGCCGCAGCTGGCATGGCTGCAGGTGATGCCCGCGGCGGCGCCAAAGGCGAGTGACGTCAGCGCGATGAGTACGAGAAGGCCGGCGGTGGGCAGCATCTCGGTAACGGCGGTGCCGTCCTTGATGGCGTCGATCATGTCGGCGGTGATAAACGGGATCATCATCTGGCAGATTACCTCGCCAAGCACCAACAGCGGCGTGGCGATCGTGACCTTCATGTAATCGCGGATGCTGCCCATAAGGGTTTTAATCATCCAGTTCCTCCCAGGTTACGCGGATTTTCTCGAGCATCTCGGCGAGCTGTTCGCGCTCGTCGTGGGTGAGCGCGCTAAAGGCCTGTTCCCTAAAGCGGATGCGCGAGGCTTGGTCGATGCGGGCCTTCTCCCAGCCGATCTCGGTTAGGCGAATGGTGAGCTGCCGGCGATCTTTTGGATTGCGGCTGCGCTCGATGATGCCGGCGCACTCGAGCTTGGACAAGATTTCGGAAAGCGACCCCGGCTTGAGGTCGAAGTGCATGCCGAGTTCCTGCTGCGACATCTCGCCGTTTTCCTGCTTGGCAAGCAGGCAGACGATGGGCGCCTTGCCGGACACGCCGCCGCCGTGAAAGTGCATGTAGTGGCCGCAAAAGCCTAGGCCGCTCAGGATGCGCTTGGCGAGCTTGTCTTCGCCGTTAACTGCTTCGGGCACGTCTGCCGGTTGCGACGGGTCGCCGCCGGGCTCGTGCGGACGAAGGTTAAGGGGTTCATCGTGCATGAATTCGTATCGCTCCTCTCTTTAGTTAGGTAGTTGAATTGTTTTGTGCCTAACTAATCTAGGAGTGGCCGACAGGAATGTCAAGGTACCAAACTTATTGTTACGCGGTTTTACCAAACCGCGTAACGGCTCGACGCTGCAAACGTCCCTAAGCGGCAATCTGGCGTTCAATCGTCGGGCATGGCCACAAGGCCTATGCCCTCCTCTTTCACGCCACCTTGCTCGCTTAGGGGCGTTTTCGCTCATATGACCCAATCCGCTGTCAAGAGCCACAATGGCCCCGCCGACCGCTTGCAATCGGTCGGCGGGGCCT
>JAGZWV010000147.1 GCA_018378775.1 Collinsella sp.
ACAACGCTTTGCCCCGTAAAAAGTGCGGTGAGCATCCATTTGGCCGCCCAGCTCAGCGCATAGCCCGCCCCCCAGGCGGCCCCCCAGCCTGCCGTGGCCCGCAGGGCCCCCGCGCGGCAGTTTTCCCGGCCGGCGTACCGCATGCCCAGCAGCAGCAGCACCGGCACGAACAGGGTCAATATCTCGCAGGTCAAAAAGTCGAAATAGCAGGTCAGCGCGCCCACCGCCAAAAAGCAGCCGGTCCAGCGCTGCACCCGGCCCTCCAGCGCCAGGATCAGGCAGCCGAACGCCAGCATCAGCACAAAGCAGGCCATGTATTCCACGCACAGCGGCACCACCCAGCACTTGCAGTACAACGCCGCGAACACCCCCGCCGCCAGCAGCGCCCACAGCCGCCGCCGGGCCAGCAGGGCAAAGAACAGCAGGGTCAAAAGGCCCAGCGCCGCACCGTTCACCACCCGCACTCCCTGGATATCCGTCACCGTAAGCAGCGCCCGCAGCAGCACGGTAGAGCCGTGCCAATAGCGGCCGTAGGTGCTGTCGGGCGCCGCGCCGTGCAGCACCGTCTCTGCCAGCTCCACGCCCGAGGTCTGCTCGTCCCCGGGGTCGTAATAAGGCGCCTCGAACGCCGAGCGGAACGGCCTGCTCTCATCCACCGACCAGATCAGGTTCAGGCTCACCGCATCGGCGTAGTTGTGGATCACCGCGCTCTTGTCGCCCCCCAGGTTTTCAAACCCCGGCTGCCCGGCATAGTATTCGGCGCAGGCGCGCATATTCGGTTCAATGGCCGCACGGGGGATCAGCGCGGCGCTGCCCCCCAGCAGCAGCGAAAAAGCCGCCCACAGCGCAAGCAAAAGGCCGCCGTACCCCGCAAGCCGTTTCCAGGGGATCTGTTTGATGTTCATTCCCGGCCTCCTGTGCCTTTAAAAAATCGGTTTTTTCAGGCTGCTTTCGTCACCTTTAAGGTAATGGCAATGCTGTAGTTGTCGCCGTCCGCGCCAAGGCCGGTCCCGCCGGCGTCCCCCTCCATTTTCAGGGTCACCGCCGTGCCCTTCGCCAGCGCCCGCGCCAAAAGCAGGTTCGGTTGGCCCTCCTCCAGGCGGGTCCGGGCATAGCCCGCGGGCTCCGGCCCCGGCGTCAGGTACAGGGGCGCGCTGGCCAGCAGGGGCGATGCCGCGTCGTCGGTCACCGAGGTCAGGGTCACGTCAATGGGGCAGTCCGAAAAATTGGTCAGCCTGCCTGTGGCCGAAAGGACCCGGGTCAGCGCGCCTTCCCCGTCCACATCCATAATAAAGGGAATGGTGGCCGGCACTGTGACCGACAGCAGCGTCACCTGCTTTTGCACCTGCCCCGCCAGGCGGATGTCGGTTTTCACCTGGCCGGAGGCGCTCTCATACTGCACCTCGTCCAGCGGGCCAGCCACGGCGGCCAGAGCCGCACGCTGGGAGATGTTGGCCACATTGGAGGTCATATGCCCCTGCAGCTTGGTGGCGGCCTTGGCCACCTCAAGCGGCGCGACCATCCAGCCCACGCGCCAGCCAGGCATCGCATAGGTCTTAGCCACGCCGTTCAACACCAGCAGCTGCCCGCGGCATTCCGGCACGGCGGCACCAATGTAGGTGGTGCGCGCGTCGTCGTAGTTCAGGTGCTCGTAGATCTCGTCGGAGATAACCCAGATGTGGTGCTCGACGGCCCAACGACCGATCGCTTCCACGGTTTCCGGCTTCCAGACGGCTCC
>JAGZWV010000148.1 GCA_018378775.1 Collinsella sp.
GCGGCCTTCTTGCCGGCGCCCATCGCCAGAATGACCGTAGCGGCACCGGTGACGATGTCGCCGCCGGCCCAGATGCGGGGATCGGTGGTCTGGCCGGTCTCCTCGTCGGCAACGATGTAGCCCCACTTGTTGAGCTCCATCTTGCCGCCGATCTTGGCAGCGAAGGGGTTGGCGTTAGTGCCGATAGCCGAGATCGCGACATCGCAGGGGATCTCCTCGATTGCGCCCTCGATGGGCACCGGGCGACGACGGCCGGACTCGTCAGGCTCGCCGAGCTCCATCTTCTGGACCTTGACGGCGCACACGGAGCCGTCCTCGCCAGCGACAAACTCGAGCGGGGAGACGAGCGGCAGAACCTCGACGCCCTCGGCCTTAGCATGGTGCAGCTCGGCGCGACGGCAGGGCATCTCGTCCTCGGTACGACGGTAGGCGATGATGGCGTGCTCGGCGCCCAGGCGCTTGGCGGTACGGACGGCGTCCATAGCCACGTTGCCGCCACCAAAGACGACGACGTTCTTACCGTGCTTGGTGGGGGTGTCGTACTCGGGGAACTTGTTGGCCTTCATCAGGTTCACGCGGGTGAGGTACTCGTTAGCGAAGAAGACGTTGGGCAGGTTCTCGCCGGGGACGTTGAGGAACTTGGGCAGGCCAGCGCCGGTCGCCACGTAGATGGCGTCGAAGCCCTGCTCGAACAGCTCCTCGGCCGTGGCCATGTTGCCCACGACGGAGTTGTACTCAAACTTGACGCCCATGTCCTCCAGGCCGTCGATCTCGCGCTTGACGACTGCCTTGGGCAGACGGAACTCGGGGATGCCGTAGACCAGCACGCCGCCGCCGGTGAAGAATGCCTCGAAGACGGTGACGTCAAAGCCGTTACGGGCGAGCTCGCCGGCGCAGGTGATGCCGGACGGGCCGGAGCCGACGACGGCGACTTTCTTGCCGTTCTTGGGAGCCATCTTGGGCGTGGAGGCGAGCTCGGGGCGGTCACCCAGGAAGCGCTCGAGCTGGCCGATGGCCACGGGCTCGGACTTCTTGCCACGGATGCACTTGCCCTCGCACTGGTTCTCCTGCGGGCAGACGCGGCCGCAGATGGCGGGAAGCATGGAGTCCTCGCGGATGGTATCGAGAGCGCCGCCGAAGTCCTTTGCGCGGATCTGCTCGATAAAGCGGGGGATGTTGATGTTGACGGGGCAGCCCTCAACACAGAACGGCTTCTTGCAGTTGAGGCAGCGCTCGGCCTCGGCCAGCGCCATCTCCTCGGTGAAGCCCTTGTCGACGGGGCGGAAGTCGCAGGCGCGCTCGGCAGCCGGCTCCTCGTTATCGGGGGTGCGGGGCGACTTCATATCGGCAACGAAACGACCGTTAACTAGTGGCATGCGCAGCTCTTTTCCTCATAGGCCTTGAGGGACGCGCCCTCTTCGGAACGGTAAGCGGCCTGGCGGGCACGAAGGTCATCCCAGTCGACCAGGGTGGCATCGAAGTCGGGGCCGTCGACGCAAGCGAACTTGGTCACGCCGCCCACCTCGACGCGGCAGCAGCCGCACATGCCGGTGCCGTCAACCATGATGGGGTTGAGCGACGCGGTGATGGGGGTGTCGTACTTCTGGGCGGTGAGGGTCGAGAACTTCATCATCGGAACGGGGCCGACGCAGAAGACCTGGCTCACGGCCTTGTCCTGCAGCAGGCGCTCCAGCGGAGCGGTGACAACGCCCTGCTCGCCGTA
>JAGZWV010000149.1 GCA_018378775.1 Collinsella sp.
AGTCCGGGAATTTTCCCTGTCACCCTCAGTCGCTCGCCGTCTGCCACCGGCATTTTTTCCGGCCGGAACAGCGACCAGCTGCTGTCCAGGGAGGAAATACGCACCACCTGCGTTTCGCCCTGCGCATCCCGCAGGGTCAGGCTGTGACTCTGCGCCGTCACCCGGTCGATAACATAGCGGTCATGACTGCGTGTCTCCGGGTTCCACTGCTCCATCACCATCCCCGGGCGGTACATATCCCGCAGATAACGGCTCCGGCTGTCCAGCCAGACCGGTGACAGGGCGGTCATGGTCACCTCCGGGTGTCCGAGCACGCCCTGTGTTTTCAGCTCACTGCGAATGGCCTGTGTCAGTATGGCCTGTTCCCGTACCCCGCTGACCTGTGCCACGCTCTCTTCTCCGGCTTTCACGCTGGCCGCAAAATCTCCGGCCAACCGGGCATAGCGGACATTACGGTCCGGTTCACTGATGATGGTGGCCGGTCGCTGTTCTCCGCCCTGCCAGCGATATGTGTTCACCCCGGCATCCTTCATGGACATCAGCGCACTGCCTGTACCGGTTCGCTGCCCGCTGTCGGTTATCAGGATCTGTACGTTATGACGTGCGGCACCGTCCAGCAGGGTTAACGTCTCTTTCAGGGAGAGTTTTTCGCCCTGGTCAACGATAACGGTACTGCCCGGAGTGAAGGTCATGCCATCCTGCAGCTGACGACGTCCGGTTATCAGTTCACCGGACAGCCGTTCATCCTGCTTCAGGTTCATCTGCGAGCGACGGTCAGCAGCGATAATCTGCACCTCCCGCCCCTGCTCCCGGGCCATCATGACCAGTTCAGCCACCCGCTCACGCTGCCCGGCTGCACCGCCCTGCCCGGACACAATGGCCAGCGACGGGCGATCCTGTGCCAGAACACTGACGGCATCGCTGTAACCGGCCGTCCGGGGGACACTTTTCTCCGGATGTACGGTCACCCGGTTCTGTTTCATGATGTCACGACTGAGTGCCCGGACGGACAGCTCATCGAGCACATGAATTCCTGATGTGAACAGCCCCTTCTCACGGTCGAGGGGGATAAGCTGCTCACGACTGATGGCCTCATCGATACCGGCGCGTGCCCGTTCAATCACACCATTTTCCGGCGGCAGTATACCGACCGTTCTGGCCAGCACGTCCGTGTACGTAAACTGCACTTTTCGTTCACTTAATCCGGCAATGGCCTGTGTCACCGCCTGCTGCACATCCGGCCCCTCCTGTGAAACAGCCCCGGGCGCCTGCGTGCGGGTCTCCGCACGCTGATCCGCCGCGTCACGATATGCCCGGATGTCGAACCCGGTTTCCTTCAGCGTCTGCATCCATTCAGCCATTCTGATTTCCGGATCGACGTGCTGTTTGGATTTACGCGTATCCAGTGCCGCCACATCCCGGGATTTCAGCGAGGCGTCTTCCCCGACGGCCTCCCGGATAGCCTGTGAGCGTCCGGAAAAGGCCTCCACCGGTACGCCCGGCATCTCCCACATACCGTGCTTACCCACCACTTCGGTTTCATAGCCCAGCGCCTCAACCTGCTCTTTCAGTTTTTCCCGGTAGAGCCTGCCAAAGGCAATCTGATTAGCGTACACATTCTCAATGAACCCCGTTTTCCCCACTTTGTCACTGCTCAGTGTCTTCCACTCACCGTTATGCTGCGTGACATTAGCCACCACCGC
>JAGZWV010000035.1 GCA_018378775.1 Collinsella sp.
CGGCGGCCCCCGCAAACCAGAAACGGCGCCGCTCCCGCGACGCCGTCATATTCCCTGGTGCCCCCGGGCGGATTCGAACCGTCGACACCCGCTTTAGGAGAGCGGTGCTCTATCCCCTGAGCTACGGAGGCATGTTGTACTAGTGTAGCAGATTTGCCCCTTGGCCATGTAGCGCATGGCCACTCATCAAGAAGGCTCTGCAGCGAATTATCGCCGTAGAGCCTTCTCAATAACGGAAAATTATAACCCAGAATAACGCAAAATAATGGGATGGGGTTTCCTCTAACCACATGTAAGGGAAATTCCATCCCGGTATTCGGCTAAAAAATGGGACAAGCTTTCCCAACTGGCGCTCAAAAGGAAAATGCATCCCGGAATGAGAACGAATTCCGGGATGCATTTTCCGCCATCTATCGCAGACGACTAGTCGCCTTTGTGAAAGAGGCTTTTGATGGCAGCAGGGATGCTCTTGGCGCCCTTGGTCGTTACGTCGATAAAGTCGGGCGAACGCACGAGTCTATCCTCGTCCACGTACTTGCGCACAGCGCGCAGCGTCTCTTTGTCGTCGCGCGTCGAAAACGTAAAGTGACCGTTATCCTTGGTAAAGATGGCAAAACGCGTGATCTTCTTGGTACCGCGCAAAACCTCGGCGGCAATATAGTCGACCTCGTCCCACGGGATTTGAATATAATCCTCGGGATTGCGCTCGTTATAGTACTCAAACGCCTTATTGCCCACCATTACGTTACCGTGACTGGTAAGCCCCATCAGGCAGGTTGCCGGCGTTGCCAGATCGACCGTGCTGTTCTGAGATTGCGCCATACGCGCCTCGCCCTCCAAATAAAACAATCGGACCGCATCCAGTGTACCCACCGGGTGCGGTCCGTTTCAATGGCTCAAAAGCCCTTGCCTAGCAACTCTCGGTCTTAAGCCGAAGCGTGCTTACATGAAGCCGCAGACGCGACCGATGATGCCGACGGCGAAGAGAGCCAGGATGATGACGATCGGGCTGACCTTCTTCTTGAGGAGCTTGCAGACCAGCAGGGTCAGGCACACAGCGGCAAGGCCGGGGATGAGCTGATCGAGGTTAGCCTGAAGCGTGGTGACCTTAACCTGATCAAGGGCGGTAGCACCGATGGAGTTGTACATCGTCAGCGCTTCCTTGACGCCCTCGGAGCCGGAGGGCAGGCTAGCCCAGTCGATAAAGGCGCCAGCAGACTGCGTGACCTTGGAGACGACCGGGGTGAAGGAGATGGACACCCAGCGCTCGACCAGGGCGCCGATGATGAACATACCCAGGATGGAAGCACCCTCGGTGACCTTGCCCATCAGACCGCCGGAGAGGTCCTTGGCGATGGAGGAGCCGACCTTGTAGCCAAACTCCTGCGTGTACCACAGGAAGGCGTAACGGATGATGTTCCACGCGAAGAAGAACAGCAGCGGACCGGCGATGCTGCCGGACAGGGCCATGGAAGCGCCCAGAGCGCCCAGAATCGGGCGAAGGGTGAACCAGAAGGCAGGGTCGCCGACGCCGGCGAGCGGGCCCATCATACCGACCTTGACGCCCTGGATGGCGACGTCGTCGATCGGAGCACCGTTGGCGCGCTCCTCCTCGAGGGCGAGGGTAACGCCAATGACGGGGGCGGAAACATAGGGGTGGGTGTTATAGAACTCCAGGTGGCGCTTAAGAGCGGCAATCTGGTCATCCTTGCTGGTGTAGAGCTTCTTGATCGCAGGGATCATTGCGAAGCACCAGCCGCCGTTCTGCATACGCTCGTAGTTCCACGAGCCCTGAAGGAACTGATGACGGAAGCAAACCTTCTTGCGGTCAGCCTTGGTGAGCTGAATCTTGTTCTCTGCCATATGTATCACTCCCCTCCTACTCGTAATCGTTCAGAATATCGCCGAGCGGGTCGCCGGAGCCACCGCCCATGCCGCCACCCTGCTTGGCCAGATCCTTAAGGCCAAGGTAGATGAGGGCAAGGGAGATGCCGATGAGGCCAAGGGCGATCAGCGTGAGCTGAGGGATGGCAGCAAGGACAAAGCCGAGGATGAAGAACGGCCAGGTCTCCTTGGTGGCCATCATGTTAATGACCATGGCGTAACCGACGGAAGCGACCATGCCGCCGCCGACAGCCATGCCGCCGGACAGCCAGTCGGGCATAGCGTTAAGCGCGTTGGTAACTGCCTCGGCCGGGATGATGCACAGAAGCACTGCCGGGATGGCGATACGAAGGCCCTGCATAAGGATGGCAATGTACTGCCAACGCTCGATGCCGGCGAAGTCGCCCTTCTCGGCGCAACCGTCCATGGCGTGAGCGATAGCGGTAGCCAGGGTACGGCAGATCATGGTCAGGAACAGACCAGCGACCGACAGCGGGACAGCGACGGCGATAGCGGCGGTAACGGCCTTCGACGGATCGGTAGCGCCGCCGTTGAGGGCGAGCACCATGATGATCGAAGAGGCGACCGAGGCCAGAGCGGCGTCAGGCGCGACGGCGGCGCCGACGTTAGCCCAGCCAAGGGCCATCATCTGGAGCGAACCGCCCAGGAGGATGCCCTCCTGAAGATGACCGGTTACGAGACCGATAAGCGTGCATGCCACGAGCGGCTGATGGAACTGGAACTCATCCAGAACGCCTTCCATACCGGCAAGCAACGCGACAATCGCAACAAGCAGAATAGTGATTGCAGACATGTATCGGACCCTCCTTTACTATGCTTGAGCGGCCAGTTCGGCCTTAGCTTTCTTCAACATGGCGTCGAGATCCTCGGAGGAATCCGAAGGAACCTTGCGGACCTCGAACTTGACGCCCTTGGCCTTGAGGGCCTCGAGAGTCTTGACATCGTCATCGCCCATAGCGACGGCGTTGGTGACGACGACCTTGCCCTTGGAGTGAGCCATGGAGCCGATGTTGACTTCCTTGATGTCGACGCCGGCCTCGATGGCCTTGAGCAGATCCTGCGGGTTCTCAAAGAGCAGCATGGCCTTGGTGTCACCAAAGCGCGTGTCCTTGACGACCTCGGCCATCTTCTTGATGGGCACGACGTTGGCATAGACTCCCGGAGGGGCAGCCTGCTCGATCATGGTCTTGCGGAGCTCGTCGTGAGCAACGCCGTCGGAAACCACAATGATGCGGTTGGGGTTGATCTGCTTGGTCCACGTGGTGGCCACCTGACCATGCAGCAGACGGGTGTCGATACGGACGTGGGCAATCTTGATGTGCCCGTCGCCGATGACCGTTCCCGGAGGGATGGCGCCTGCAGGAGCAGTAGCGGCCGCAGCCGGCTTCTTCTCCTCGGGCTCCAGAGACTCGGGCTTGACGCGCACGCCAGCCTTAGCCTCAGTCACGAGATGTTTTGCGATCGCATGTGCAGTGTTCTTTGCGTCAAAGCGCTGCGAATATGCCTCGATGAGCATAGGCAGGTTGACACCGGTGACGATAGCCCAGGAATCGTGGCCCTCGATGAGCCCGCTGATCTGGTTGAACGGCGTGCCGCCCCACAGATCAACGAGGAAGAGCACCTGCTCCTGGTCCTCGAAGGAAGCGATTGCTTCCTCGACCTTGGCACGGAAGTCGTCGGGGCCCATGCTCGGCTCGAGCGAGACCACGGCTACAGACGGCTGATCGCCAAAGACCATCGAGCCCGTCTGCTTGATTCCAGCAGCCAAGTCCCCGTGGCTAGCAAGAACAATACTTACCATCACATAACCTCCTTTTTGTCTACGTATTTCCTACACGACATTAAGGAAGTATACCTGTTTGGTTTGTGGAATTATAGCTAAATTCGCAAAAGGTTGGATTATTTGTTTAAACGTCTATGTTTGTTACAAATTGATTACGTTGCTGACTTATAGCTCATTGCCTGCTAAAACGTGATTTGCTGATTGTTTTCAAAGACATATAAAGGTGCACCGTTCGTTAAGACCGCTTTTAGGTGAATCCCAATGCGTCTGCGTGCCACCATTTTGTTTAAACAGACATGACTTGACTAACCGAAGCAAATATGTTTAGAACTCTAGCCCATGTAGACATTAGATGTTAGGCGATGTGGAGAGGGTTGGCGGCGTCGACGGCGTCGGGAGCGTCGGAAGGACCGTCGGGAGCAGCGTCTGCCGGGTCCTCGTCGGGGGTCTCGATCTGCTTGATCATGACCTCCTGGCCCTGCAGCAGGTATGTCTCGCCGCTGCCGCAATGGGGGCAGGTCTTGCCGTGCTCGACCGTCGCGTAGTCGCAGCCGCACGCCTCGCAATGTGTCACGGCCTCGACAGGCTCCACAATAAGCTCCGCACCCTCGGTGATGGACTTTTTATCTGCCGCCCAGTGCCAAGCGTCGAGCAGCAAGTCGGGAACGACGCCCGAGACTTCGCCCAGCAGCAACGTCACGCTCGAAACGTGACGCACGCCATTGGCGCGCGCCACATTCTCAACATCGCGAATGATGTGATAAACGATTCCCAATTCGTGCAAGGTAGAAACCTTTCAACAACGGTTGATGCGATGCAAACTCAAAGCAAGGGGACGGCGAAATCTAGTCTGCGCCGTCCCCCTACCCGCCATGGTTACCTATTTACGACCGAACTTGATTTTGATTGCGCGTTTCAAAGCGTACTTACCCAGACTGGGGAGCTTTTGCTCGTATTTGACCATCGTGGAGCACTCGGGGCGGTCGCGATCCAGATGGATGGCGTCGAACGCGCACTTGGTGGTACACAGGCCGCAGCCGATGCACTTGTTGGGGTCGACGATCGAGGCACCGCAACCCAGGCAACGGGCGGTCTCGGCGCGCACCTGCTCTTCGGTAAAGGTCTCGACGTACTCGCTAAAGGGCGCAGCCTTCTCGCGCTCGCGGTCCACGTGGGCAACCTCGCGGCTCGCGTTGTCGTAGCCCTCGAGCACAACGTCGTCGCGGTCGAGCGCGGTGTAGCGGCGCTGGTTGCGGCCGATGGTGAGCGTGGAGCCCGGCTGCACAAAGCGGTGGATGGAGACAGCGGCCTCGTGACCGGCGGCGATGGCGTCGATGGCAAAGCTCGGACCGGTATAGACGTCGCCGCCCACAAAGATGTCGGGCTCGGCGGTCTGGTAGGTCTGGGGATCGGCAAGGGCACCCTGGCCGCGGCCAAGCTCCACCTTGGAGCCAGCCAGCAGGTCGCCCCACACAATGGACTGGCCAATCGACATGACTACGCGGTCGGCATCGACGCGGCGCAGATCGTTCTCGTCGTACTCGGGCGCAAACCGGCCCTCGTCGTCAAAGACACGCGTGCAGCGCTTGAAGGTGATACCGCACACACAGCCGGACTCGTCCAGGTGAACCTCCTTGGGACCCCAGCCGCAGCTGATGTGCGCGCCGTCCTCGATGGCCTCGCGACGCTCCTCCTCGCTGGCGGGCATCTGGGCCTCGCTCTCCAGGCAGAACATCTCAACGTGCTCGGAGCCCAGGCGGCAGGCGTTGCGCGCGACATCGATAGCCACGTTGCCGCCGCCCACCACGATGGTGCGGCCGGGCAGCGCATCGATCTTGCCACTGTTGACCTCGCGCAAAAAGTCGACGGCCACGGTCACGTCCTCGGCATCCTCGCCCGGAATACCGGCGAGGCGGCCGCCCTGGCAGCCAATAGCCACATAGAAGGCCTTAAATCCCTGCTCGCGCAGCTCGTCGAGCGTCACATCGCGACCGACTTCCACGCCATAGCGGAACTCGGCACCCATCAGGCGAATGATCTCGACCTCGGCCTCGATGACGTCCTTCTGCAGCTTAAAGCTGGGAATACCGTAAGTGAGCATGCCGCCCGGGCGCTCGTTCTTCTCGAACACGACGGGCTTGTAGCCCTTCTCGGCCAGGTAGAAAGCGCAGGACAGGCCGGCCGGGCCGGCACCGATAATGGCGATCTTCTGGTCGAAGCCGCCGGCACGCGTCGGGGTCACCACGGGCGGGACATAGCGGGTTGCGGCGTCCAGATCGTGCTGGGCGATGAACTTCTTGACCTCGTCGATGGCCACGACGGCGTCCACACGGCCGCGGGTGCAGGCATTCTCGCAGCGACGGTTGCACACACGGCCGCAGATAGCGGGCAGCGGGTTCTCGCGCTTAATGAGTGCCAGCGCCTCGTCATAGCGACCCTGCGCCGCGAGCTTTAAGTAGCCCTGAACGGCAACGTGCGCGGGACAGGCCGTCTTGCAGGGAGCGGTGCCGGACTCATGCGTCTCGATGCGGTTGTCGTTGCGGTAGTTGGGCGACCACTTGGTGTGGTCCCACTTGGTGGCATCGGGCAGCTCCTGGCGCGGATACTCGGGCACCTGTCCGCCGGCCTTTTTGCTGCAGAGCTTCTGGCCCAGCTTGGCAGCGCCGGCCGGACACACCTCAACGCAGCGACCGCAGGCCACGCACTTGTCCTTCTCGACCTTGGCGACATAGGCCGAGCGCGACAGGTTGGGCGTGTTGAACAGCTGCGAGGTGCGCAGGGCGTAGCACACGTTGACGTTGCAGTTGCAGATGGCGAAGATCTTGTTCTCGCCGTCAATGTTGGTGATCTGGTGCACAAAGCCGTTGTCCTCGGCCTGGCGCAAAATGTCGTAGACCTCGTCGCGGGTCACGTAATGACCACGATCGGTCTCGACCACGTAGTCAGCCATATCGCCCACGGCGATGCACCAATCGGCCGGGTCGTCGGCGCAGCCCTCGCCCATCACGCGACGGCTCGCGCGGCAGCTGCAGGTGCTGGCAGCATACTTACCCTCGTATTTGTCGAGCCAGTGCTCGATATGCTCAATAGGCACCGAGGTGCTCGCGGCATCGATGGCCTTCTCGACCGGAATGACGTGCATGCCGATACCGGCACCTCCGGGCGGCACCATCGGCGTAGCCTTGGACAGCGGGCCTTTGGATGCTTGCTCAAAGAACTTGGCATAGACCGGATGCTCCTCGAGCTGGCTCACGCGCATGTTGAGGAACTCGGCAGAACCCGGCACCAGCATGGGCAGCACCCACTGCTTGGCGCGCTCGGGGTTTTCCCAGTTGTACTCGAGCAGACCCGTGTAGCTCATGTCGTCGAGCATCTTCTCGATATCTGCCTCGGGCATGCCGGTGAGCTTGACCATCTCGGGCAGCGTATAGGGACGGCGCATCTTCATCTTGCAGAGCACTTCGGCCTGCTCGTCGGTTGCGGCCTCGGCAAACGACCAGTACTCGTAGCCCAGCAGCTCGTCGCGATGCAGCAGGCGGTTGGTGCAGTGCTCGCACAGCTTGACGATTGCCTCGCGCGGATGCTCCGGCAGCGGCGGCACGAACTCCGAACCGATGTCGGGCTCGGTGTAGCTAATTCCCGGTCCGTTGAGAATCATGGTTGTCCCTTCTCTTGCCGCAGCACGACGAGGCCGCAGCGCCCCTCTTTTTTTGCAGGCCGGGCATGCCCCCATGCCGTTCACCCGCCATTGTTGACATTGTGTCAAAAATAGTATTGACGAACCGTCAACAATATTCAAGACTGTTAGGCGAACGGTCAGGCAAAAGAGGATGAAAGGCGGCAAAACATGGGCAACAACACAGCAGATACCTCTGTAGTCGATGCCGTCCCCGCATCCGATAGCGCGGCAAAGCGCTTGACGGGCGACGAACGCCGTCGCGAGATCCTCGCCGCCGTGCGCACCGTAAGCTCTGAGCTGGGCGTGTCGCATCTATCGGTATCGGCCGTGACCAAACGAGCCGGCTGCACGCGCTCGCTGTTCTACCACTACTTCGCCGACATGGACGCCGCTGTCACCGCTGTTATGGACGAGGCGATCGACGGTTTCATCTCCGAGCTCGAGCAGTGGAACGCCGGCCGCACCGTCGGTGATATCGAGGGCGCACTCGACACCGTCGCCCCGCTCTTTAAGCGCCTGGTCGCCAGCGGCCACGAGCTGCCGAGTACGCTCACCTCAAGCAGCGGCGCGCTCTACGGCGGCTTTTTGCACAACGTGGTCCAGCGCGTGGCGCAGTATATCTGCGACACCACCGTGGTGGATTTTGTCGCCCATCACGAGCTGCGCATCGATCATGTCTACGAAACGTTCTACACCCTCATCATGGGTCTTTTGATGTATATCCGCACGCACCCCGATGTGCCCGACGAAACGGTCAAGGAAATCATCGCCTCGACACTCCACATCGAGGGCTATACCGCCAAGTATCCGGAGCGCAAGCCCCAGAACTGACGACATTTGGCCAAACTGCCCGCGATCAGAAGAGGGGCCGCGGGCGTGTGAAAGGAGAGCAGCATGCTGTTCGATGTTTGGGGTAGCGATACCCTTATCCACTGGGCCGGCTGGGCCATGGTCTTTATTGGCCTGATCGTGCTCAACGAAGTCGGCCGCCGCACCAAGCTGGGCGCGGCAATCATCTTTGGCGTGGCTCCGCTGGCCATGACCATCTACTGCGTCGCCATCGCCGTGGGCGTTTCGCAGGGCGCCGAGTGGGCGCTCACCAACCCCACCCATGTGTACCAGAACAGCTGGTTCCACTACGCCAAGGTATACGCGGCGCTCGCCGGTTGCTGGGGCTTCATTGCCATTAAGTACCAGTGGGGAAAGATCGGCAAGGCGCATTGGTTCCGCGCATGGCCGTTTGTGATCGTCGCCATCAACATCATGATCGCCGTCGTATCCGACTTTGAGAGCGCCTATCACTTCTTTGTCCTGGGCGAGTCCACCTGGGTCACCTCCGAAGGTGCTACGCAGCTGGCCGGCTGGAACAACGTGTTCAACGGCATCGCCGGTCTCATCAACATCTTCTGCATGACCGGTTGGTGGAGCGTCTACGCCTCCGAGGACAAGACCGATATGCTGTGGCCCGACATGACCTGGGTCTACATCATCGCGTATGACATCTGGAACTTCTGCTACACCTACAACTGCCTGCCCACCCACTCCTGGTTCTGCGGCTTTGCGCTGCTGCTGGCGCCCACCGTCGCCGCCTTTATCTGGAACAAGGGCGGCTGGATTCAGAACCGCGCCTTTACGCTGGCTATTTGGTGCATGTTTGCCCAGGTGTTCCCGTACTTCCAGGAGGAGTCCATCTTTGTGACCCACTCCACGCTCGACCCCGGCGCCGCTACCGCGGTCTCGATCGCCGCTCTGGTCGCAAACGTCGCCGCGATCATCTACATCACCTACCGCGCCAAGAAGCTCGGCCGCAATCCCTACAAGCAGGATGTCTTTGAGGGCACCAGCGATTGGGAGAAGGCCACCGCTCGTCGCGCCAAGGTGGATTACGCACACGCCGAGTAACGTGTTCGTCGCTGTTGGCGCTTGGGCATAGGCCCGCCCGCCAGGCTTTTCAATCCAATGTCTCGCAGAGCCCCCGGAAAGCGTTTCGCTCGCTTTCCGGGGGCTTTTGCCGTTGCGGCTCTATTCATCTATTCAAAAACATGCGCACATATAAAATCGGATTTCAAATCATGCGGCGGCTCTATGGGGTCCCGTTTTTGGGTACAGTGTTGTCCCGATATTGAGCTTGGGGGATGTATGAATGATGAGACGATGGGCCAAGAGGATGCGGCCCAAGATGCAGAAGCGTGTGCCGAGGCCCTGGAGAGCCTAGACCAGATCGCGCTGGCCGAGATTGCGTTTGACGATTCGAGCGTTGATGTGCGGGATGAGCCGGAAATCGAGGCGCAGCCCGATGATCAGGACGCAAAAGACGATGGCGCCGCGCCCACCGAAGACGAGGCGGGGCACGAGGAATCCGAATGCGAGGCCGACGACCAGCCCGAATCCGACACGAGCGAGGAAACCATCTTGCTCGGCAGCTTGCCGGCCGAAGATTCGCTGACCCGCGAGCTTCCCGGCCTGGGCTCCGCACCAGCCGTGGACGAGACCATCGCCATGGGCGATATTCCCCTGCCGTCCGTTCCCTCGGCACGCGAGGCCGAGGTTCGCCATCGCAAAATGTCGCCCAAGCGCCGCAATCTGATGGTTGCCGGCGTCGTAGCCGTCGCGCTCGTCGCCGGCGGTGCAGGCTATGCTGCCTGGAACGGATATCAGCAAGAGCAGGCTGCCGCTGCCGCCGCCAATGCCCACACGATGATGTCAGTGCAGATTGGCGTGCATGCCGCGGGCCTCGACTGTTCCACCGGCTCCAAGATTCCCGTACAGGTGAGCGGTCAGGACGCTGATGGCTCCTCCGTGAGCGAAACACTCTATGTTGACGAGCACGGCCGCGGCATCAAACTGCTGCCCGGCGATTACACGCTCTCCATCGCCGCCTCCCCCATCGCGGCCGACGGCACCGTCTATACCGTCCCGACCACCAAGACGCAGGTCACCGTTAAGAGCGATGGACAGGATTTAAGTGCCCAGGCCACCTTTAAGCTCAAGGTGCCTTCGGCCGACACGGTAACCGACGACCAGATCGATGCCGCCGCCAAGTATGCCGAAGAGGGCGGTGCGAGCTCCGCCGCGGCTGCCAAAGTGCTCCAGCAGGCAGCAACCGCGCGGCGCGACGCCGCCGTCAATGCCGTGAGCGCGCAAAAGGCACAGGCGTCCCGTGATGCTGACGCTCGCCACAAGGCAACCGACCTCTACCAGCTCGATATTCCCGTCGAGTGGTACGGCAAGGTCGCAACTTGGCAAAACGGAAGCACGCTATGCATCTATCTGGGCGACGACGCCAATACGCCGCTCGTGACGCTCGTCGCGGTGCGCGAGGGCGAGAGCTTTACGCCCGATGAAGGCGATACGGTTTTGGGTGCGACCAATCTAGGCAACGGTTATACCGTCTACGCCAGCGGCCCCGTCTATCCGTACGTGGTGCCCCAGACCATCAACGGACGCACGCAGAACCCCGTGTCGACCTACCCCATGGACACTGCCATTGAGCTTGTCGAGCTGACGACCGGCAACCGCTATACCTATAGCCAGATCAAGAACGTGTTGGTCGGCAAAGACGGCAAAGCAGATGGTGCCACTAAGCTCGAAACCGACTACCTCGCGCAGATCCTGCTGCCGAGTATCAAAGCCCAGGACTAGCCTGGCGCAGCAAGGTGCTCCCCAACCGTGATGAGGGAGCCAGGAGGTCCTGACCCCACAGGTCCATAGGTGATTAGGCAAGGAGCCACTTCCATGCGGGCATAACGTGTACCACACCGTGCTCGCATGGAATATCGGTCTGTTCATCCATGGTAACGATTGCCGACTCGCTAAGATCGAAATGGGCCATCGAGGCATCAAGTGCGGCAATTTCGCGCTCGCGCGTTTTCTCACTTGCCATATCCGCACTCACCTGAATCAGGCTATAAGCCCGCATGAGAAGCGCGTCCCCAGCCACAAAGTCTACCTCATGGCTTTTGCTCTTCTCTTTGATTAGCAGGCGGCAGACCGAGCCGGTCCTCACCGCGGGAGTCCTTCTTCTTAGCGCATCGAACACTGCGGTCTCGAGCCTCTGGCCCTGGTCCAATGCCGATGCGGGAGAGAATGCTCCAAACATCGCAGGGTCGACAGCGTAGACCTTAGACGCAGACCGCATGTTATTTGCCAGTGAACGCGTGAACTCCGGCACAGAAAATAACAGGTAGGCGTCCTCATAATACTCAAGTAAGTCGCTGAGCGAATTACGACTGACGGGTATCTGCCTGCTCTTGAACTCGTTGTACACTTTGTTCACCGACAGCTCTCGTCCCGAAGATGCCATACACCGCGTCAGGAACAGAGATGCCAGGCGAGGGTTCTTGACGTCGTAACGTTCAACGACGTCCATGGCGACCGTTCGCGAAGCATATTCCTGTAGCAGCTGAATCGCGTCTGCGGGCGTCTGCTCAAGTGTCGCGATGAATCCCCCTCGTTCAAGATATCCGATCAGATGATGTCGAAGCAGCGCTGCATCGCTTGGGGAAAAGGTCGCATCTGGCTCGAAAACGCTCCCCGTCTTATATCGAACGTATTCCGAAAAACTCAACGGAAAAAGCTCCCGTATAAGAGAACGACCCCTGAACTCGCTCTTAAGCTCTGAGGACAGCATCTTAGAAGAAGATCCCGTCACATAGACGGTCGCTTTCTCCGTATCGACTACACGCCGCAGAAACGCACCCCATTCGGGAATTTCCTGGATCTCGTCAAAGAAAATGTAAGCGCCCTCGGTTCGAGCAGCAGGATACAGCGCATAGAACGTGTCGAGCACGTCCGCCAGCAGCGATGGCTCATACGGGCGCAAGCGCTCGTCCTCAAAATTAAAGTAAAGCATCCGGTCAAGCTCGACGCCCCGGCCCTGAAGCCGCTGCATCTCCTGATACAGGCGATACGTCTTTCCACAACGGCGGGCCCCCACAACCACATTTACGATGTTGTCGCGCTTTGGCTCCTGTGGGTTTCCCAGATCAAGGTCTCGCTCAAAGACCTGCGGAACCCCCTGCTGTTCAAAGTCCTTTATTTTCTGGGCGATCAAGTCGTTGAATGCCATGATTCTCCAATCTTGCTCTCTAGCTAATCAAAATTATACTGATTCTTGATTAATTAGAGAGCAAGATTGTGTGTAGCTTGATTAACACTTAAGCAAGTTTTATCACCGTTATTGCTCCGAAGGATATCGAGTGGCTAAGAGGACAACCGAGCTCGAATGCGACTCCCCGAGCAGCCAATTTGGCAGTCAATTTGGGACGGGGCTTTTTTGACTACCCTCCCCCTGCAGAAAAATCCCTAACGCAGTTGCGGTGAAATGGGGATTGTTTTTGCTGGTCAAACCGCAAAACAATCCCTATTTCACCGCAACTTATTGGTGGCCTTTTGGGTGGCACTCAGCGCCACGGATCGGCTTCGAACATCGGCTCGCGCTCGGGGCGTCGGTCGCTGTAGGGATCGTAGCCGTCATCGTCCTCGTTCTCGGCACGGATGTAGGGGTCGCGCGGCTTGGGTGCCGGTTTCGGCGCGGGCTTTGGTGCGGCGGACGCTATCTCAGCCGCCGGTGCGTTCGTCTTGTTCTCGTCTTTCATCTGCATAGCTCCTTGCATCGCATCCGCTCAACATCATCGATTGTCGCACGAAAAAGGGCGGCGGACCCGATTGGATCCACCGCCCTTGGCGTTCAGAGACGACTGGCAGATTTTAAGGCATTGCCCAAAATCTACTCGGCGTCGGGAACCTCGTAGGTGGCCGCCGGCGTGTTATCGCACACGACGGTAAAGCCGCCGTCCTTGTCGACATCGACCGTCACCTGATCGCCCTCGCGCACCGTGCCGTCGATGATGGCCGCTGCGATGGCATCCACGACCTCGCGCTGAACCAGACGCTTGAGCGGACGGGCGCCAAAGACCGGGTCCAGGCCGCCCACGGCGAGCATCTGCTTGGCCGCCGGGGTGATGGCAAGCGTCATGCGCTCCTTGGCCAGACGCGCGCGGACGTCGGCGAGCTGGATGTCGACGATCTTCTCGATCTGCGCCATGCCGAGCGGATGGAACACCACGATATCGTCGATACGGTTGAGGAACTCGGGGCGGAATGTCTGAGCCATGGCCGCGTCGACCTGATGGCGCATCTCCTCCTCGTCCTTGCCGGAAAGCTCGGCGATAGCCTTGGAGCCCACGTTAGACGTCATGATGATTATCGTGTTCTTGAAGGACACCTGGCGACCCTGGCCATCGGTCAGGCGGCCGTCGTCGAGCACCTGCAGCAGCACGTTAAAGACATCCGGATGGGCCTTCTCCATCTCGTCGAGCAAGATCACGGAGTACGGACGACGGCGCACGGCCTCGGTGAGCTGGCCGCCCTCGTCGTAACCCACGTATCCCGGGGGCGCACCGATCAGACGCTGGACGCTGAACTTCTCCATGTACTCGGACATGTCGACACGCACGAGCGCGCGCTCGTCGTCGAACAGGCACTCGGCAAGCGCCTTGGCGAGCTCGGTCTTGCCCACGCCGGTGGGGCCCAGGAAGAAGAAGCTGCCGATGGGCTTGTCCGGATCGGAGAGGCCCGCACGGCTGCGACGCACGGCCGCGGCCACGGCGGAGACGGCCTCGTCCTGGCCGATGACGCGCTTATGCAGCTCACCCTCCAAGCCCTTCAGCTTGTCGAGCTCGCCCTGCATCATCTTGGACACGGGCACGCCGGTCCAGGCACTCACGACCTCGGCGATCTCATCGGAGGTCACCTGCTCGTTGAGGCCCTCGCCGTCCTGCTGCTTTTGCGCCTCGAGCGCAGCCTCGGAATCCTGAATCTGCTGCTGCAGACCCGGAATCACGGAGTAGCGCAGCTCGGACGCACGGCCCAGGTCGCCGTTGCGCGTCGCGCGCTCCTCTTCGCTTCTGGCCTCGTCGAGCTGACCCTTAAGCTCCTGCACGTGGTCGATGGCGTTCTTCTGGTTGAGCCAGCCGGCCTTTTGCACGTTGAGCTTTTCTTGGACCTCGGCAATCTCCTGGCGCAGGGCCTCCAGACGCTCCTTGGAGGCGTCGTCGGTCTCCTTCATGAGCGCCTGCTCTTCGATCTGCAGCTGGGTGAGCTGACGCGTGGTGGCGTCAATCTCGACCGGCATGCTGTCGAGCTCCATGCGCAGGCGGCTTGCGGCCTCGTCGACCAGGTCGATGGCCTTGTCGGGCAGGAAGCGGTCGGCAATATAGCGATCGGATAGATCGGCGGCGGCCACGAGCGCGCTATCGGTGATGTGCACGCCGTGGAAGATCTCGTACTTCTCCTTGAGGCCACGCAGGATCGAGATGGTGTCCTCGACGGTAGGCTCGCTCACCATAACGGTCTGGAAACGACGGGCGAGCGCCGCGTCCTTCTCGATGTACTTGCGGTATTCGTCGAGCGTGGTCGCGCCGATCGCATGCAGATCGCCGCGGGCGAGCGCCGGCTTGAGAATGTTGCCGGCGTCCATGGAGCCCTCGGTGGCACCCGCGCCCACGATGGTGTGGAGCTCATCGATGAACAGGATGACCTTGCCCTCGGATTTTTGCACTTCTTTGAGTACGGCCTTCAAGCGGTCCTCGAACTCGCCGCGGTACTTGGCGCCGGCGACCAGCGCGCTCATGTCGAGCTCGATAAGGTCGCGGTCGCGCAGGGTGCTCGGCACGTCGCCGGCCACGATACGCTGGGCGATGCCCTCGACGATAGCAGTTTTGCCGACGCCCGGCTCGCCGATGAGCACGGGGTTGTTCTTGGTGCGGCGGGACAGGACCTGGATGGTACGACGGATCTCGTCGGTACGGCCGATGACCGGGTCGAGCTTGCCGGCGCGGGCAAGGTCGCAGATATTGCGACCGTACTGCTCCAGCGCCTCAAACTGGGTCTTGTCCTCGGCAGACGTCACGCGGTCATCGCCGCGCAGCTCCTCGTAGACCTGCTCGATGCGCTCCTTGGTGACGCCGGCGTCGCGCAGTACACGACCGGCCTCGCCCTTGTCCTCGGCAAGCGCCATCAGCAAATGTTCAGTCACCACAAAGCTGTCGCCCATCTTGGTGGCCTTCTTCTCGGCCTTCTCGATGACGCGGACGAGCTCGTTGGAAAGACCCATCTGCTGACCCTCGCCGGAAACCTTGGGCGCGTGGTCAATGGCATCCTGCGTGGAGCGTGCAAGCTGAGCCGGGTCGGCACCGATGCGCTCGATGATCACGGAGATATTGCGCTCGCCGGCACCGAGCAGGGCGGACAGCAGGTGAATCGGCTCCACCGCGCCAGCCTGCGCGTCGGCAGCCGTGCTCATGGCGGTCTGCAGCGCCTCGCGCGACGTCATTGCTAGCTTATCGATTCTCATGGAATCACCTCTCTTGGGGTGGCCGCCCTACGGGGCGGCTTCACGTTGTTCGAGAAGTATTGTTGCCAGCTTTGTACGATCTTATACACAAATCTAAGTCTCTATATATAAGATTTTCTGAGTGATTGAGAGATAGGGGCAGACGCGCTCACCCGCTGCGGCCTCATCCCCTTACTATCTCAATCTGTAACATCTAGCGACTATTTCTGGCTCCAGATGTTACAGATCGAGATGAAATGACCAATGGCGCCCGTTTGTCTCAATCTGTAACATCTAATCGGCAAATTAGGGTCTAACTGTTACAGATCGAGACAAACCAAGAACCACCACAAAGGTGCCCGTCCCCTTTGTGGTGGTCCAGAGAAGGATCAGCCCCGATTAAAAGAGGCGACATCAAGCCCAGTCTACGTTTGGCGATCCCAAGATCCAACGAGAACACAGCGACAAAATCGAGAGCCACCGATAGCCCGTTCGCGCAGATATAGATGGAGATTCAAGACAAGGGTGCTGGCTTAAACGGCTTGGTTATCGTACGCCACAATACTCTCGTCATCATCCCTGTCGTTTTTATAGTGCTTATAGTGAAAATAGCGGGTTTAGTGAGAATAGTATTGCGCAAAACTCGTGAACTCAATTTTGACCCCTCGCCCAGAATGAGGGGAGGCAAATATTCCTATTAGAGATCAAATCGAAGCCCAATAGGGCCTTTTAGCCCTCTCATTCCGGGCGGTCGCTTTCTCTTGAATATTGTCGTAAGCTTGTATCATGTATCTTAATGATTGCATATTGCATGAGAGGTGCCCCACCGTGAAACGCTCCACCTATATCGGCCTGCTCGTCTTAGCGTTTGCAATTACCGCAGTCGGCATGGGCATTATCTATCTCGCATTTCTCCCTGCCTCGGCAACGCAGGCGGCGGTTGAAACCGTAAGCTACCCCATCGAAATCCTCACCGATATCGTCAAACCCGATTCAATCACCGTCGATTTCGACGGTACGCCCGCAGCGCTTGGGGTCAGTAACTATCCCCGAATCGAACTTGGAGCCACGCGCTATACCCAAGATGAGCAGCTTATCGGCAAGGCAACCAGTTTACTCAAAGGCAAGACGTTTAAGCGATGGTACGGCGCCGCAATATATCGAGCCAAGAAAGGCCAAATGAATGGCGGGTATTATTCGACCCTTGAACTCGATGCGGCAAACGGGAGCAGACTGTGCAACGTTTCATACGACCCCGGCTACGTGGACAACGAAGGGCCGGGAGTCTATATCTCGGATGGCAACGTGATCTACGTCATGGAAGGCGACCAGACGGCAGTCGTCGATTTTATGGATCGGTGTACCGAGGATGCCTACGAACAAACTTGCGAGCCCGATCCACAGACAGCGCGCGACAGTGGCTCAGCACGCACTTGGCTATTTGACGATGAAATAACCTGGGCCCCATCGAAATAAGGACCCGCCAGGCAGGCACCTTTGTGGTGGTTTCGGTTCCGATGTTCCACTGTCTCGATCTGTAACATCTAGCGGCCCTTTTCAATCCTAGATGTTACAGATCGAGATGAAATGATCGGCGGCGATTGTTTGTCTCAATCTGTAACAGCCGCTCGTCAAATAGGGGCCCAGATGTTACAGGTCGAGACAAACGGAACCACCGCAAAGGCGCCTACCCCTTCATGGTGGTTTTCGACAAAAGAAGCCGCCCCGATAACAGAGGCGGCATCAAGCAAGTCTATTTATTAGCGTCCCTCAAGACCCAACGAGAACGCAGAAACGTAGCCCGGGGCTTACCCTTTCCCGAACGCGACCCTCGCGAAGCGCGTGAGCGGGCGGGAAAGGGTAAGCCCCGGGCGGACAATTAAGTGCGTTACTCGGCAGCGGCCTTGAACTTGTTGTAGTTGATCAGGCAGCCGGCCTTGACGATGGCGCGCTCCTCGGCCGTCATATCGGCAATGTAGAGCTCAATCTGCTCAACTGCACCGTCGGCGCGCACTACGTACGCGGCGATGTCCTTTAGGTCGCCATCGAGCGCGGCGCGGATACCCGGCACAAAGACGTAGTCGCCCACCTCAAAGCTGGGCTCGGCCTCCATCTGGAAGGGCACCATGCCCCAGTTCATCACGTTGGAGCGATAGCGCTTGGTGGCGTACTCGTGGACGATGTTTGCCAGACCGCCGATCACGCGCTGGCAGCTCGCGGCCTGCTCGCGGGCAGAGCCGTCACCGGGCTTCTTGGCATAGAGCATGGAGCCGTACTCAGTCGCCTTGGCGTCGGCCACGACACCCGCGCCGGCCAGCGCCTCAAACACGCCGGCAAGCTCGGCATCGAGCGCCGCCAGGTCGCCCGCGGCCTCGCCGGCCACGCGACGCTTCTCCACGGCGTCGACCTCCTTGGAACGACCCACGTAGGCCGGATCGCGGCGGCTCAGCGTAAACTCGGCCAGGCCCAGCGGGTTGGAGCGGAAGGAACTCGTCTCGCCCGAAGGAATGAGCTCGTCGGTCGTAGTAACCGGGTCCATGATCTTGGAGCACACCTTGAGCAGGATGTCATCGCCGAGAGGCTCCATCGCGGGCCACGGCTTGATGTTGGGGCCTTCGACCAGCTCGTCGGCAGGCTCGGCCTTGCCAAAGCCCCAGTACACGCGCTTTTTGTACGGCGCGTCGTCAAAGGTGTACTCGCAGGCCTCGTCCCACGTCTCCTCGGGCAGGTCGGTCGCCGGCGTCAGGATGCCGCCGTTGGCAGCCGTCGCCGCAATGGAGCGGGCGTCCATCAGAGCCACGGCGCTCAGCTGGCCATTGCCCGGCTTGGAACCCTCGCGATTGGGGAAGTTGCGCGTGGTGTGGCGGATCGAAAGGCCGTTGTTGGCAGGCGTGTCGCCGGCACCGAAACACGGGCCGCAGAACGCCGTGCGCACGATCGCGCCGGCCTCCATAAGGTCGTAGATGTAGCCGCGACGTGTAAGCTCGAGCGCCACGGGCTGGCTCGTGGGATAGACCGACAGCGAAAACTCGCCGCAGCCGGTGTTGGCGCCCTTAAGCACGCGGGCAGCCTGGACCACGGAGTCGTAGTTGCCGCCCGAGCAGCCGGCGATGACGCCCTGCTGCACGTGCAGCTTGCCGTCGACGATCTTGTCGAGCAGGCTAAAGTGCGTCTTGCCCTCGCCGATCTTGGCGGCCTCGAGTTCAACCTCGTGCAGGATGTCCTCGAGGTTCTCGTTGAGCTCGTCGATCTCAAAGCCGTTGGAAGGATGGAACGGCAGCGCGATCATGGGTTTGATGCTCGACAGATCGACCTCGACGCAGCCGTCGTAGTAGGCAACATCGGCGGGCTTGAGCTCGCGGTAGTCGTCGCCGCGGCCGTGCATGGTCAGGAATGCGTGCGTGTCCTCGTCAGTTGCCCAAATGGAGGAAAGGCAGGTGGTCTCGGTGGTCATGACGTCAACGCCGTTGCGGTAATCGGTCGTCATGCTCGCGATGCCCGGACCCACAAACTCCATGACCCTGTTCTTGACGTAGCCCTTGGCAAAGACGGCGCGGATGATGGCGAGCGCCACATCGTGCGGGCCGACGCCGGGGCGCGGGGCGCCCGTAAGGTAGATGGCGACGACGCCGGGATAGGCGACATCGTAGGTGTCGCGCAGCAGCTGCTTTGCCAACTCGCCGCCGCCCTCGCCCACGGCTATGGTACCCAGGGCACCATAGCGGGTGTGCGAGTCGGAACCCAGAATCATCTTGCCGCAGCCGGCGAAGTTCTCACGCATAAAGGAGTGGATGACGGCGATGTGCGGCGGAACGAAGATGCCGCCGTACTTTTTGGCAGCCGAGAGACCAAAGACGTGGTCGTCCTCGTTGATGGTGCCGCCCACGGCGCACAGCGAGTTATGGCAGTTGGTGAGCACGTAGGGCAGCGGGAACTGCTCCATGCCCGAGGCACGCGCCGTCTGGATAATGCCGACAAAGGTGATGTCGTGGCTCGCCATGGCGTCGAAGCGAATCTTGAGCGCCTCGGGGTCGCCGGACGTATTGTGTGCCTGAAGGATCGAATACGCGATGGTGCCGCGCTTGGCATCCTCGGGTGTCTGCGTAATGCCGCGCTCAGCGGCCTCGGCCTCAGGCACAACCTCGCTGCCGTTACGCAGGTAGATGCCGTCCTCGTACAGCTTGACCATACTGTCTCCCACTCTGCCCAAAAGATTTGGGCGCATAGCATACATTCGTTCAATATCGTGCCATAGAACGGTTGCGAGTTGGTTACGAATCTACACGTTCACTTTATCTCAGTAAAGTAAAGGACGAACCCAGTGTGGGTCGGAAGATTTGGTGCAAGAGCGTCCCTCTCGACTAGTCATTTAAGAACGTCCCCAATGACCACCCGACAAGGAGTGTCCCGAAGTGCCGGCACAAAAGGAACGTCCCCAAGTGCCGCATCCGGGCCATGGCAACGCCGATGTTTTGACGCGGACAGACACTATGACCCAATCCGAGGGCACTAAAAAGATAGGAGCCCCCGCTCGTGACCGCGGGTCGGGGCTGCGACAATGATGTTGAAGTGCCATAGGCGCAGCCGCGCCGCAACGAGGTTGGGAGGCTCCCATGCC